>CALICZ010000115.1 GCA_938049075.1 uncultured Candidatus Saccharibacteria bacterium | reverse complement strand
GCAAGAATGACATCGAAAGTCAGATTGATGACTATATAAAAAAGACTTTTGCTGGGGTTGACATGAAGAGGCAATATTCTATTGCAAGCCACGGTACTATACAAATAAATGCAATATCAATTATGCTTAGGCATATAGCCGCACTACAGTCTGAAGTCAGCAAGAGTATACCAGATAGAAGTAATTTATGTGGCATATTTTTAAAGCAAAAATATAAAAGTATGAGTGTTAAGGATAAAGCTTGTATTGCAAGAGAAAAACTGGATATAAATACAGATAGAATAAATAGTACACAGGGCAAAAAGGAGGCATTTCTATACCTAGAGAGGCAGTTGAATAAACGTAATATTTTTATTTCTACGTATGATCATCGTCTATGTGCACAAACTATACAAATAGAGGATTTTGCTGGGATTTTTATAAACCACAAGAAGGCACCTTATATTTTTATTCGTGCAAGTGATGATAAAGGTATAATAGACCCTTGGGGGAGGAAGAATCTCATTCTTATGCTGATGCTTGGTATGCTATTGCATAAAAATAATAAACCTGTAATGCTTAACACAAAACATAACTCTGATATTAATGATGAAGCATATCAGTTTGCCGAAGAGATGCTTATGCCACAAGAGGATTTCTCAGAGTGTGTGCATATAAAAGATCTAGTTGATATCAAGAAAATTAGTGAGCTATACAAGGTTAGCCCGTCTGCGGTTATTATGCGCTGTTACAGATTGAAGCTAATTAGTAATAAACAAAAAGAAAGTCTTCTGGAGGAGTGCAACAAAGAATTTGAGAAAATCAGGTCTAAAGAGAGAGGTGGCCGTAATAGAACTATTGAGGAGGGTATTGTCTTGAATGTTGGAAGTGGAGCGACGGGCATTATATTAAATAGGGACAAGCAGGGGTTGATAGATAATGCACAGGTAAACAACCTTTTAAGTCCGAGAAAGGGCACAGATTTTTCCGTTGATGAAGTCAGAGCACACCTCAATGCTTAGTAAATGTACTGTTATTCTAGACACAAATTTTATACGAGAGACCAGCCTAGAGGCCTTGCAGGAAATGCAGAAAAATAATCAATTAATAACTATAGAAGAGGTCGAGGAAGAGCTGCCTAAATATGCAAAAGAAAAGCTTAAAAATTCGTGTGTAAAAGTGATACATTTAGGGGCTAATGAGTATACGGTTCTTAAAGAAATATTTAGTAATTCGTCTGCAATAAAACTTATAAATTATTATTCTAATGAAGGTATGGCAGACCCACTTCTACTAGCCTATATTGTACATAACAAGACTAGCGGTGATAGGCAGCTGTCAATGTTTGATAAACCACTAGAACTTGCGACTAGAGATAAAACTTTGCGAGCGTGTTGTGAAGAATTAGAAATTAAACTATATGAGGACAATAAACAACTAGCATGACCTACCAATCCGAACAGACCCTCAAAAATGACCTTGTTGCTCGACTGGTAGCCGGTGGGTATAGTAAGGTTGCTACCTGATGAGGCAGCAATGCTGGCCAACCTGCGATGGCAGCTAGAAACGCATAATGCTGCCAAGCTTAATGGTGCACCACTAACATGATACAGAATTTAAAAGTGTACTTAACCACTTGGGGTTATGGAGCGGTATTTGAGCGGGTGAAGACGCTGTGCGATAAAATGTATTTGGTGCGTGAGAATGGCGGTAGCGTATATTTAAGTTTTTAACACAAATCAGTGGTGCTAAAACGAATACCAGGTAGTGCAGCAAATTACTAATACCGATACCTACGAAACGCGCTATGATGTGACCATACTCATAATGGCAACAAAAGCTGCGCAGTAAGCGTGACCTCATTGATAAATTCATCTTCAGCTGGTTGGCTGATAGTGATGATGTCGAGGAGGAGTTTCAGCGTTTTTGGAGTGAGCAGAAGCAGCAGATGTTAGGTAATTAGCTGTGGCGGAGGGCTTTGACCCGGCACGATTGCGCTGGCTGATTGATATTATAACTATACTGGGCGATTGTTGCGGTGATGAGCATGTGGCGGCGCTGAAGAATAAGCCATGGCTCAGTCCACCAGGTTTTAATTGAGCGCTTAACGTCGAGGGTGGGCTTGTTTATTGATACATTTGTAGAATAAAATGTGATATATGAAAATCTCCGCTCACCTTAAGCCTAATTCTCGCCACCGCGAAGAGGTGGTGGTTGATAGCGATAGCACGTATATTATCTACACTAAGGCACCAGCGATTGAGGGCCGGGCGAATGTGGCGGCGATTAAATTATTGGCCAAATATTTTGGCGTGCCGCAGTCTCGAGTAAGACTAGTGCGCGGGGCAACGTCGAAGTATAAGGTGTTTGATATCGATAGTGTAGTTCTATAAAACACATATTTGGCCTGACACAGAGTGCTCAACAAAAATAACAGTAATGTAACTGTTATAAACAGTACATCGCCAAGGATTCTAGTGCATATAATGTACATGAGAAAAGTGAGGCGCGATAAAATGCTGAAGCTTAAATTGCAGAGTATCTTTCTTCCTTCTGTATGCGTTTGCTTTGTCTTACCTCATTAGATAAACCGCTGAAATTCAAATTGCAAATATCTCGATAAGTTTTCATTATGGTGCATTAATCTGCTTTTACAGTATCGACGTGCACAAGCGTAGGAAAGAAGGGCAAGACACTCGAAAAATCGTAATATTCAGGTGTATATTCCTATGGATAATTAACACCTGGTGCAGTCTTGCCCAGTAGCGTCTGCACGGTGACAAAGCGATAGCCTTGCTGCTTGAGTGTGCTGAGGATGCAGGGCACGGCATTCACAGATGTGGGGTGGATGTCGTGCATGAGGATGATAGCGCCTGGCCGCGCACCAGCGACAGCACGGTTGCAAACAATGGTACTATTGCGATCAGCCCAGTCGCGTGTATCGACTGACCACAAGATAGAGGCCATGCCGCGCTGGCGCAGTTGCTCGAGGACGACACTGTTTACTGCGCCATATGGTGGGCGCATGATAGTAGGCGCAGTGCCCGTTGCTTGGGCAATAGCAGTGTTGGTTTGGTCGAGCTCCCTGCCGATTGCTTCTGCACTATACTGCGGCAGAACCGGATGGCTCCACGAGTGATTACCGAGCTGGTGGCCACTGGTGTGAATGCGGCGCACGACGTCAGCACGGGCCGCAACTTTGCTACCGATCATGAAGAATGTGCCTTTTGCACCATATTGGTCTAGGGTGTTAAGCAGCTCGTTGGTGTATGGTCCAGGCCCGTCGTCGAAGGTGAGGGCAATGCAGGCTTGAGCGCACGATCGAGAAGGCGCTGGTGCGGCTGGGACGGGGGCAGCGATTGGTTTTGGCTGTGGTTTTGGCAGGGCAGGGATGGTCGCAATCTGCCGTGCCTGGGTGGTTTGCAGTGCAGCGAGGATACTCGTGAAGGGGAGAGAGATCGTCATTGTGCCATACGATGACGGCACGAGCGCAGCTTGGCTAAAGGGCCAGGCAAGCGCATTGTCATTGGCAATAATGAAGTTGGTGAGTGCGTCTTCTGTGACCATTTCGCCAAGATCGACGGCTGGCTGCTGGCGCTCGGCAATTGTTGCAGCAACGGAGCGCTGCGCAGCATCAATGACGGTGCGGAGATATGCGGTATTGCCACCAACGAGGTCGCGCAGAGTGATAGCCACGCCCGTCTGCTTGTTGAATGTCCAAAATCGGGTGAAGCTGGCGGGGTGAGCACCGTGAGTGTCTTGGTTAGCCTGGATAATAACGGATAGGGCAGTATTGGTATTATGAGTAATTTGGTAGCTGATTGCCTCAGTCATTGGCTGGTGGAAGGTGCGGCCGGCTGCGACGCTTTGGCGAAACTCGTGGTCGAGCTGATCGATGGCGCTCGCGATGGTGGTGTCGATCGTGCGATTACCTGTCAGTGGATATTCGAGCGAGACGTTTTCTTTGCTAGAAGTGCGGCTGACCAGTTTCGAGCGGATACCTTGGTAGTGCGAATCAACGAAGGAGTATTTCTCATCTGTCTTATCGGTTGTGCGCGCGGCTGGTGAGGAAGGCTGCGGTGCAGCAGGCCGCACCACGTGAACGATAATAAGGGTAATAATGAGGCCACATAATGCACAGGCAAGTAGCGCAAGCAAGATAATCATGCGGCGTCGCGCTTGGGTGCAGCGTTTGTGGTGCCGCTGCAAGCGCGATGCTGGTGAGGGAGATGGACGCTCCATAGCGCTAGTATAGCAAAATAATGAGCATAAGCGCCATAGATATGATGATTATGCTCGTACCTATTACACAAGCGCAGCCTATGGTATAATTTAGGCAGAATATGGGACCACAACAGCCGCGATTCAATAGTTCTCCTGAGCAGCCTCGGGTAAATAACCCGAATATTTTCCGTTCGCCAGCACCTCAGATGCACGAGCGGCTTCCGGCGCTGATGCCTGAGCGCCGAAGTGAGCAGCAGCCCGCTGACACACATGAAATGATGCCGATGGTCCCGCAGCAGAGCCTTACGCTGCCAGCTCTTCCTACCACAGTTATTGCTGCGCCACAGCCCGACCCGGATACAACTGTCACAGCTGCTCCTGCAACTGCTGCAGACGAAGACCTGATCGAGAAAGATTGGGTTATTAAGCTCAAGCAGATCATTAAGGATACCCAAGACGACCCCTACCAGCGCGAACAGCAGGTCAGTGCTCTGCAGCGCGACTATATCTACAAACGCTATGGGCGCAAAATTGGCGCAACGGAGAACTAGATGAATACCGTCACCACTTTCATTATTGTTTTTGGCTCGGCCGGCCTTATTCTTATCATCTTGTTTGTTGCCTTTATCGTTTATCGCAACAGTATGCGCGAGGCCAAGAATTACGAGCGAGGTCTCAAGATGGTGCCGATTCTCATCCACTTGCCGCCCGCTAGTGATGATATCGATGGTGGTGGACGCGACAAGCGTGACCTCACAGAAGAAGTGCTGTCGCAGGCCCAAGTGATGTACAACATCATTGCGAGTACTAGCACCAAGGGCTTTATGAGCCGGATCTACGGACAGCGCCATGTGTCATTTGAAATTGTGGCGCGCGAGGGACTAGTGTATTACTATGCAGTGGTGCCAACAGTGCTGACGGACACAGTGCGCCAGGCAATTGCTGCAGCTTACCCATCGGCACGGTTAGAGGAGGTGTCGGAGCACTCAGTGTTTAGCAAGGTAGGCAAGGCGAGTGGGACGATTGGTGGTGAGTTTACCCTGCGCAAAGAATTTATTTACCCGATTTCCACCTATATGGAATCTAAGCGCGATGCGTCGCGGGCGCTGCTCAATGCAGTGTCTTCAGCTGGGCGCGAGGATGGGGTGGGAATCCAATTTTTGATCCGCCCAGCGTATGAGAAGTGGACAAAGCGCTCTATCTCGGCTGCTGAGCAGATCGTCAAGAACAAGGGTGAGAAAAAGAGTAGTGGCGGCAGTGGCCTCTCGGCGCGTGATGTTATGCAGGCACTATGGAAGCCACCCGAGGCAAATGACAAGAAGGAATTCCAAGCCGAGAAGCCGCTCAGTGCGGTGGAGCAGGCTAAGGTTGATGCTATCCAAGAGAAGATTCGCTACCCCGGCTATGAGGTAATGATCCGCGTGGTGGTGTCGTCCAACACTGCAGCACGCTCGCAGGTGTTACTCAAGAATATCGTAGCGGCGTTTGCGCTGTTTGATTCGCCGAGCTTTAACGGCTTCAAGTTTCATCTTACTAAGAATGTCGATGAGCTCGCGACGGCCTTTATCTTCCGATTTTTTCCACAGGCAAATAGCCGCGATATTCTCAACTCAGTCGAGCTTGCAACTCTCTTCCATTTGCCAGACCAAAATAGCATTCCTACCTCGCAAGTCAAGCGCCAGATGAGTAAGCAAGTCGACGGCCCAACAGAGGTGATGGAGACAGGGCTGCTGCTCGGCTACAATGAGTTCCGCGGTGTGCGCAAGCCGATTCGCCTGGCAGATAAAGACCGTCGGCGTCACATCCACATCATTGGTCAGACGGGCGTAGGTAAGTCGGTCTTGCAAGAGAACTTGGCCTACCAGGATATGCTGGCGGGGCGGGGTTTTGCCTTGGTCGATCCGCACGGTGACCTGGCTGAGGCGTTGCTCGCTAAGGTACCGCGTGATC
>CALICZ010000114.1 GCA_938049075.1 uncultured Candidatus Saccharibacteria bacterium | reverse complement strand
GTGCAAAATGAGCTAGGTATAGATTTGATTATTGATTATGCCCACACTCCTGATGCGCTTGAGAAGCTACTGACCTCAGCACGGGCCATCACCAAGCAGCGTATCATCCTGGTCTTTGGTGCGACGGGCGATCGCGACAAGGCGAAGCGGCCCATCATGGGTGAGATTGCGGCTCGCCTGGCCGACCAGATCATCGTTACCGACGAGGAGAGTTATAACGAAGAGCCAGCTGGCATCCGCCAGGCAATTCTGCGCGGCATTCACCAGGCTGGCGGGGCAGGTCACACTAGCGAGATTGCCGACCGGCGCGAGGCCATTGCCCAGGCGCTGGCCATTGCCCAGGCGGGCGATACCATTCTTATCACTGGTATGGGCCATGAGCAATTTCGCATCATCAACGGCCAGCGCCAACCATGGAATGACGCAGCAGTGGTGCGAAGTTTGCTTACTGAGCATAAGCAGTAGCGGCATTCCGACCTCTGATATAGTGAGGTTTCAAGGCGGGCTTTTACAGGCTATCCACTAGCTTTTTTGCCCGCATTTTGCTATACTACATCGTAGCGTATATTGTTACGCAGATTATGATACAGTCTATTCCATTTTTGAAATTTCTCTCGCCACGCAATCTTGCTATCGCTGGTATGGTTGCACTGGTTGGTATTGGTCTATGGCGGATTCCGTCCGTCCATGCAGCGTCGCGCCAGCCGGGTAGTGGCGAGCATATCATCACACTACACGAAGGCACGGCCAAGCGCGGGTTCTACACCAAGGCAACTACCTTGCGTGATGCGTTGCGTGAGGCAAATGTGCGGCTTGACAACAATGACCGCACCGAGCCCGAGCTTGATACACCGCTAGAGAGCGCCTCGTACGAAGTAAACATCTATCGAGCGCGGCCAGTGGTGATTCGCGATGGTGGGGCAGATACGAAGCTTATTACCGCTTATCGCACAGGCAAGCAGATTGCCGAGCAAGCGGGCATTCCACTACACGACGAAGACCAAGCGGTGCTGGCTCGCTCGCGCGATATCATTGCTGATGGGGCGGCAGAGGTGATGACAATCCGCCGCGCAACGCCCTTTACGCTCGTATTTTATGGCAAAACCATCCAAGCATATACGATGGAGAAGACGGTCGGTGCAATGCTCAAGGCTAAGAAAATCACTCTAGGCGCTGATGATACGCTATCGGTGCCAGCTAGTGCACCACTGACGGCTGGTATGACGGTAGAGCTCTGGCGTAATGGCAAGCAGACGGTGACAGTAGAGGAGGAAGTCGACTTCAAGACGGAGGAGATTAAAGATGCCGACCGCGAGCGTGGCAAAAAAGAAGTCAAGACCGAGGGCAAAAAAGGCAAGAAGGCCGTGACATACGAGATTATTATGAAGAATGGCCGCGAAGAGTCGCGCAAGCAGCTCAGCAGTGTGGTAACGCAAGAGCCAGTCAACCGAGTCGAGATCGTTGGAACGAAGAAGAAGTCGGTCGATACTACCTTTAGTGGTGATTTTGCAGGGGCACTAGCGAAGCTACGTAGCTGCGAAGGGGGTTACACCTCCAACACTGGCAATGGCTACTATGGTGCGTACCAATTCGACATCAAGACCTGGGGTGGCTTTGGTGGCTATGCCAATGCAGCAGAAGCACCACCAGAGGTCCAAGACCAAAAAGCCTGGGAAACGTACCAGCGTCGTGGCTGGCAACCCTGGCCAACATGTAAGAATAAGATGGGGCTGCAAGACATCTACCGCTAGCAGCCTAGCTAAGAGAACGAGATGATTACGAAGAGTCTCTATCATCTATGGCAGCATCGTCAACCAATGATTGCCTGCTTGCTGGGGCTGAGTTCCATAAGCGGCCTTGTCGTGGCAAGCTATGCCTCGGCTCAGAGCCCAGCAGCGGTACCAGCTCGACTTGTTACTGTAGTGGAGAATGGTCGAGAGCGTGCTGTCTACTCGACTGCTTTGTCTGTGCGGGAGCTCATCGCTACCTCAGGTATGAAGATTGATGCCTCGCATGACTCCGTTTCGCCCCACCTTGATGCGTCGCTAGCGCAAGCAGCACCAACAGTGACAATCCAGCGTGCTCGATTAGTCACTGTAATAGATGGTAAGAAACGTTCTCGTGTGCTTACCGCAGCACAAACGCCGCAGGATATTGCCAAGGCGGCTGGTATGGTACTCTACCGCGAGGACAGAGCCAGCTTCCAGATACCTGGCAACATTGCACTGGACGGGCCAAGCGAGATGATGA
>CALICZ010000113.1 GCA_938049075.1 uncultured Candidatus Saccharibacteria bacterium | reverse complement strand
TTGTCGGACGAACAAATCTTTCCATGGGACCTCCCGTGGTTATGTGGTGGATGTTCTGTTGGTATGGTTTGTTTGCCCCCTACTATAGCACAGATGATCGGGTTGGCGCAAATCAGAGTATTTGCTACACTAGCTGATAAGGAATCTAAAGCAAGGAAACACCATGCCAGACGACACACCAACTCTACCGCACCCCTACACATATCGCGCCGTATCCGTTGAGACAATGCTACAAGCTGTGACTGACTTGACCAGTAAGTGGCCACAATCTTACAGAGAATTAGACGCGCAAGTATCGATATATCCCGATATCGTCTGCAAGCCGAGTAGGGACTTTCCGCGATCCGTCGAGCTATCCCTTGCCTCTCTCGAAGGTGGCGATACAGCAGGCAGAGATGACTTATATGACGGTGAGTATTATATGGTACCAATAAACGCTTATGACGTATACGAGGCAGCTCTTGATGCGCAGTTTGGTGAGGGAACGGAGATCGAGCGTGATGATGATATGGCACACATTGAGTGGTACCTTGATGATGGTGTGCGAGTGACGCTTTCGATGTTCACCTGGGACATCACCCTTATGCTTGAGGCCCCTGGTACATGGGAGAGTATGGAAGATCTTGAGCGCCGTTACCACTCCGATATTGATTTATACGACCCACGGCGCCAAACTCCACCAAGCGGTTATTACTAAAAACAAAGCTACACAAAGCAAAGGAGTCAATCGCTATCAACCCCTGTTAATAACAGGCTCACCTAGCGATAAATGAGCGCACCTTCTCTATGACTCACTCAGCCGATATGTCTGAGCAAAGGCAGCTGCCTCGATGATGTAGCGACTGCCATTGACCTGGCTTTCCACCAGCCAGCAATCTGCTTCGCCATGCTGCTGGCCGCCCCACGGCGCATCGATGACGATCTCGCGGCCAGTGGGGTTGGGCATGGCTTTGATCTGATTCTTGGGCAGATACGCGCCAGGCACCACCGCACCATCCTCACCACGCAGCGGCTCGTACAGGGCAGCAAAATCCGCTGCCGCAATGCTATAGCGCTCACCTTCTGGTCCGGTGATGATGGCATCGCCCACCTCGGCAATGTTCTCCGTCTCTACATACTGCTGGCCATCCGCCCGTGCGAAGCTGGTAGTCAGGGCCTGCCGCTCGGTAGCGAACTCCGGCCGCACCGCCTTGGCTGGGTCGGCAATTTTGGTGTAAGTGTCGGTAATGGCGCTAAAGTCGAGCGTGCTGGTATCGAGGTAGAGGGGTGGCACTGCGTCGGTCTCCTGGGTTAATTCTGGTGGTAGTATAGCTGGTTTGGCATCGTGTGTCGATGCTGTGGTGTGCTCGTGCATGAGTGGTGTTCCTATCGTTATGATTGATAAGAACCCATATTGCTCTCTCTCTCTCTCTCGATTTGTCAATATATTTATGCAATGGGAGAGGTTTTATTGCAAACTACGCTACCCTGCCTTCAAAACCTCACCGCCAACTCTCAAGAAAAACACCCTCAGGCAGAGTGTGCTTTAGAATAATTAAAATCTTTGGCTTTATAAATCCGTGATATCGAGCACTACCAGCTATGCGACGCTACTCATCCATCAGCTCTACATGGAGCAACCGCCCTTCTACACTGCGCATGCCACGCCAGTCGTTGATGGTGGGTTGGAACCAAGCCGAGATGATATCGCCCGGCTGGCGTACGAAGTTCGGTGGCGCGTTGAAGGCTAATAGTTGCAGCGTTGTGCCTTGCCCATCCTGCACGGTAAGCTTAATGTGCTGCCCATCGCTGCCCATGTGGCGTACCTGTGAGACAGCACCGCGGCGCAGCTGCAAAACAGGCTCTGGGTTGCCATTGCCAAAGGGCTCAAGGCGGGCAATATCGGCCACCAGCTGCTCTGTTACCTCTGATAGATCATCAATCACCACATCAGCCTGCGGCAAGAGGTAGTGTGTTTGGTCGGAGAGATGGAGCGAGCGGTAGTAGTCGTTCACTCGCTGGCGAAAGGCGCCGATCTGCCGCGTCTCGAGTGTCACACCAGCCGCTGCCGCATGACCACCGCCACGTAGAATGACATCATCGGCAGCGCGCACTGCCCGCTCTGCCGAAAAATCGCCAAAGCTACGCGCACTACCTGTTGCCGTCTCACCCCGCTCACCAATGATAAAGACTGGCTTGTGGTACGCCTCTACCAGCTTGGATGCCACAATCCCAATCACGCCATGGTTCCACCCCTGCTGGCTGACGACGAGGACGGGGTCGGCGGTATAGCGCTCGGCCTGCTGGCAAGCTTCGTCGTAGATGGCCTGTTGGATGGCTTTGCGCTCGGTATTGAAGCGATCCAATTGCTGAGCCGCCTCAAGCGCCGCCAAACCATCGCGCGCTCGCAGCATATCGAGGGCATACTCAGCCGATGCCAATCGTCCTGCCGCATTCATGCGCGGGCCAAGACCAAAACCGAGCGTCCGAGCGGTAATCTGGGCTGGCTGCACACCAGCCACCGCCAGCAGTGCCTTGAGGCCAGGGCGGCGCTGCTTTCTCAGTACCTCGAGCCCCCAGTACACATTGGCGCGGTTCTCATTCTGTAGCGACACTATGTCGCACACCGTACCCAGCGCTACCAAGTCCAGCAACCACTTCTCGTAGCCAGCTGGCAAGCCCGGCAGCACGGTCTGCAGCGCCTGGACGAGCTTAAAAGCCACACCTGCCCCACAGAGGTCACGGAAGGGGTAGCGGTGATCGTCATACTTTGGATTAACCGTGGCGATGGCCGGTGGACGAGTCGGTGCTATGTTGTGGTGGTCAGTCACCACTGTGTCGATGTCGTAACGCTCCTTAGCATAGGCAATTTCCTCATGGCAGAGGCTGCCGCAGTCCACCGTGACGATGAGCTGCGCCCCCATCGCCGCCACCTTGTCCACCGCACCTTTGGTCATACCATAACCCTCTACGAAGCGATTAGGAATAAAGGCTTCCACTGTGGCGAAGCCAAAGCTGGCAAAGGCATCGAGCAGCAAGGCCGTCGCACTGAGGCCGTCGATATCATAATCGCCATAAATCACGATTGTTTCGCGCCGCTGGTGCGCCTGCACTAAGCGATCCACCGCCATCTGCATCTGGGAGAGCAGGAATGGATCGGGCTTAGCGTCATAATCGGGGTGTAAAAACTCCTCAGCAGCTACTCCATGCAAGCCCCGCGCCGCTAATATCTGTGCAAATAAACTCATCAGAGCTGCACAGTATCCGCCGCTTGTTGACCCTTTTGCTGCTGCGAGGATTTGATCACCATGCTCTGCAATTCTTTGAAGAAAATATATTGTTTGTTCGTATAATACATTTTGGTATTACCCTGTTTTTCGGCCATCAAAAAACCAGCTTTCTCGAGATTCTTAAGCTCGCGCTGGATATTGCCCGGGTCTTCTTTGATCAACTTCGCCAAGCCGCGGACATGGGTGTGGAACTCCGGATACTTAGCATAGACCACAATGATTTTGCGCCGCACCCGTGATGTAATAAACGTTTCTAACATGCTTCCCTTAGCGAATTCTCGCTTCCGTTACCTCTACTCAACTGTTGCTTTTTATTCTACACTTTTTGATGGTAATTTGGCAAGACCACCCACCAATTGATTGTGCGTTTCGTCTCTCGCAACTGCGACTCATCAACCATCCACACGACACACGTGTCTGCTTTTTATCATACCAGCTTTGGGCGGAGCGAGCAAGATTGATGTGCACGTTTTGCACGTCACTCAGGTGAAGTAGCGACGGGGAGGCAAGCCCCTGCACGGCTGTCTACTGTCGGGTATAATAAACCCTATGCACTATTACGAAGTTGCGCCGCTCAAGATCATCCGCGCTGCCAGCAAGAGCTTCACCTACCACTGGGCAGACGTGTTGCCACTAGGCCAGGTGGTGCAAGTGAGCGTTGGTGCGCAGCAAGTGGTAGGCATCATCATAACGCGCGCCAGAAAGCCGACATATACTACCAAGCCGCTTGATGCCATCGTGCCACTGCCACCGCTGCCTGCTCCCCTATTAGCGACGAGCCAATGGCTGAGCGATTATTATGCCACGCACCTCGCCACTGTGTTACAGACAGTGCTACCAGCTGGCATTGCCAAGCAGCGCCGCACGCCGCGCCGCCCTGCCAGCCCACCGCCACAGCGCCGCACGCCCACCTTCTCACTCAATCTACAGCAAGAAGAGGCCGTTCACACTATTCGCCAAGCCAGCCCTGGCACAGTACTGCTTCACGGTGTGACAGGTAGCGGCAAAACAGCAGTGTATATCGAGCTTGCGCGCCACGCTTTGGCTGCAGGCCAGTCGGTGATTGTCCTCGTGCCAGAGATCGCCCTCACGCCCCAGCTGGTGGCGGAGTTTCGGCAACACTTTGCCGATATCATCCTCACTCACTCACGCCAGACAGAGGCCGAGCGCCACCGTGCCTGGCTCGCTGCCCTCACGAGTCCGCAGCCTCGGGTGGCAATTGGCCCACGTTCTGCCCTCTTCTTACCGCTGCAGCAGCTGGGATATATCATCATCGACGAAGCACACGAGGCCAGCTACAAGCAAGACAAATCCCCCCGCTACTCGGCGCTGCGGGCCGCGAGTGTGCTAGCTCAGCACCATGGTGCGACCGTGGTGCAGGGGTCAGCCACACCGCTGGTCAGCGAGTATTATCTAGCGCAAAAAGCCAAGCGGCCGATCGCTACCCTACCGAGCAAAGCTCGGCCTGAGGCTATCGCCCCCACCATTCAGCTGGTCAACCTCACCCAGCGGAGCAACCTCACCCAGCATCGCTTTTTGTCAAATCAGCTTATCGCCGCCATTGATACCACACTTGCGGCGGATCAGCAGATCCTGCTTTTTCATAACCGCCGTGGCAGCGCCAATGTATCGCTCTGCACCAACTGCGGCTGGGCAGCCGAGTGCCCACGCTGCTTTGTGCCGCTCACCCTCCATGCCGACCGCCACCAGCTGCAGTGCCATATCTGTGGCTACCACACCACAGTGCCAACGATGTGCCCCACCTGCCATAGCACTGATATCGTCCACCGCGGGATTGGGACGAAGCTCATCGAGGCAGAGGTGGCAGCGCGCTGGCCCCAGGCGCGTATTGTTCGCTTTGATGGCGACAGCAGTAGCACAAGCAGCCTCGAGCAGCAATACCAAGCCCTCTATGATGGCACCGCCAATATTATCATTGGCACGCAGGTGGTAGCCAAGGGGCTCGACCTGCCGCAGCTGCGCACCGTTGGGGTGATCCAAGCCGATGCTGGCCTGGCTTTGCCCGATTACACCACCAACGAGCGCATCTTCGAGCTGCTTGCCCAAGTGGTGGGGCGAGTGGGGCGCTCTGCTCACGCCACTACAGTGGTGGTGCAAGCATATCAGCCCCAGCACCCAGTGATTCAGGCTGGCCTGGCTCAGGATTATACCGCGTTTTATCACCAAGCCTTGGCCAAGCGCCGCCGTGGGCAGTTCCCGCCCTTCGTCCACCTACTCAAGCTCACGTGCGTGTACAAGACGGAGGCAGCCGCCATTCGCAACAGCCAAGCACTCGCTCAGCATATTCGCCAGCACCACCCCGAAGTAAGCATCCTTGGCCCCACGCCCGCCTTCCACGAGCGGCTGCGCAACACCTACCGCTGGCAGCTTATCATCAAAGCCACCCAACGCCGCGACCTCCTCGCTGTTATTGCCGACATGCCCACTAAACATTGGCAGGTGGATATCGACCCACAGTCGCTATTGTAGGTAGATCTGACCACAATTATCTACCGTCAAATCTCACAACCATGCATAATTCCGAGCTCCTGTAATAACTCACCGAACAAGAAAATATCTGGAGGCCAGCGATAAAGCCAGCGGATAAGCTCCCTCTTCCATCTGGCCGGAACATTTTCGGTGCGGTGGGTTATTGCAGGAGTGTTCGTGAGGTTTTGGTATTTCTCGCCACACCCCACTCGCCCACCCCATCCACCATCTGCTATAATAAAGCTAATGAAAAAAGACGCTATTATTACCCTACCCAACCCGCACCTGCGCCAGAAGTCGCAGCGGGTGCATGTTATTACCGACGAGACGCGCCAGCTGGTGGCTGACATGACCAGCGCCAGCATCGACTGGGAGAATTCACGTCCACACGAGATCAGTGCAGCACTGGCGGCAGTGCAGATCGATCAGCTAGAGCGAGTTGTTATTGTACGCGAAGACTTCGACGACAAAGACAACCGCACCTTCATCCCCCTCATTAACCCAGAGATTGTCAAATATGAGGGCGAGCTAATCAGTGACTATGAGGGCTGCCTCAGCGTGTCAGGCCGAATCTATGGCAAAGTGCCACGCTACAGCCGCGTCCGGGTCAAGGCGCTCGATATCAATGGCAATACCATCCGCCTCAAGGCCGACGGCTTCTTAGCGCGAGTGCTACAGCACGAGATTGACCACTGTAATGGCATTGTATTTATTGACCGCATTCGCGATGATACCAGCGCATTTTATCAGCTCGATGAGAAGGGCGAGCTCCAACCAGTTGATTATGACGAGCATATCAAGACCAATCGTATTCTTTGGGACTGAAGACTTTAGCGCCATCAGCCTTGCGCAGCTACTGGAACATAGCTTCCCCGTTCGGCTGGTCATCACCAAGCCAGATAGCCGGCGCGGGCGCGGCAAGCAGCTGTGACAGCCGGCAGTCAAACAGCTTGCTCTGGCGCACGGCATCCCAGTGCTGCAGCCCACCAAACTGCGCGATATTATCCCCGATATCCAAGCGCTCGGCCAGCCTGTTGGCGTCCTGGTGAGCTTTGGCAAGATTATCCCCCAGGTGGTGATCGACTGCTTCTCTCCAGGGATTATCAACCTTCACCCATCACTCCTGCCGCATTACCGCGGCCCCTCACCGATCGAGGGTGCCATTGCCAATCGCGATACCACCACTGGCATCAGCATCATGCAGCTCAGCGCCGCGATGGACGCTGGGCCGGTCTATGCGCAGCTTACCCACCCCCTGCGTGGCGACGAGCAGCAGCTCGAGCTCTACAACACACTAGGCCAGCTTGGCAGCGAAGCACTGGTGCAGCTCCTGCCCCGCATCGTGAGTGGTAGCCTCCAGCCCACACCGCAAGACGAGTCGGCTGCGAGCTACTGCCAACTCCTCACCAAAGCCAGTGGTATCATCGACCCCACCCAGCACACCGCCGCAGCGGCCGAAGCAATGGTACGTGCCTACCATCACTACCCACGGGCTCGCCTCCAGCTGGGCAAGCGGCAGTATATCATCACTCAGGCACACACCGCGCCAGCGCCTACTACCGCGCTCGATCCACGCTGCAGCGACGGTGCCTATCTCGTCATCGACCAGCTCATCGCCCCCAGCGGCAAAGAGCTCAGCGCCGCAGCATTTTTGCGCGGGTATCGGGTGTGAGTAGTGAAGATATAGAGGCTTGAATAACCTCAGCCACAGGCTCTTCTTACGCTTTCTTGGCGCTATGCTACTTCCTCTTGGAGAGATGGTCTAGGTCGCAGCCATCTTAACCTAGCAACTTGCTATCCTCCTCAAGATCTTGGAGGTAATAGAGAGCAACATAGCTAACGCTCCCTGCCATAAGGGCAGCCAGTTTGTGTATGTAGCTAGTGCAATATCTCACTGTCGCACAAGAAAATATCTGGAGGCCAGCGGCAAGGCAGGCGGACAAGCTCTTTCTACTATCTGGCCGGAACATTTTCGGTGCGACAGTGAGATATTGCGGTGCCAATCAAAGAAGCTAATCAAACACAAAACCCCTGCACTCACAGGGGTTATATATGTTCTCACTTTGTCACCATCACTACGCAGCAAGCGCTACATCAGAGTCGGGGTGGCCACCCTCAAGCTCGTCTGGTGCATCACCACCTGCCGCATCGCTGCTCTGGAAGATACTGGCCAAGCCCTCTTGGGTAAGAAACTTCTGCGGGTCCGCCTTGGCGAGATCCACGAGGCCTTCAAAGGTCTCACGCACGACAGTTGTGTAGTCTGGGCGGTTGTGGGTAAGCCACTTAAGCTGCGCATACTCTGCAAAGAGTGCCAGCTGGTCTACCTCCACACCACGCTGCTCTGCCGCTTTCTCGTAGGCTTCGCGCTGGCTCTGGTATATTCTATCATTCTCGTAGTCAGGCTCGTGCTCGTCGATCCACGCCGTAATGACCGCAGCGTCTTGGTTCATAAACGACTCAAACTCATTCAGCTGCACCTCACTCAAGCCATCGCTCAGCACCGTGCCAACGCGCAGCTCCAGCACTTGGCGAAAGTTGTCGACAAAGCGCTGCTGTACCTCTGGTGGCCAGTCTGCTATACCGATTTTTTGCAAAAAAGCATCGTCTAATTGAAACATATTTTTCAATTCCTCCCGCCCCTAGTATACCAAACAATCCACCCCTTACACAATAAAAATGGCAAAATATGGTGTAATTTCCCTCAGCGGGTGCAGTCTATCTCTGTCACACCCTCGCCCTGAGTAATCTTTTTTATCGCGTGCTCGATAATCAGCCAGGTGAAGTAGCTGATGATGCAACTATCACACGCATCCAGGTGTGGCTGCCGCCAGTACTCACCAAAGAGAATAGTATATACAATGCGACACGCTGTAGAGGATGGGTACTCGTCACTCATTGCAAGGGTGGCGTTGAGATACTTCGCGCAATCATCGATCAGTACATTCGCACCAATACGACTGCAACCCTCACACCGTGCTCACACTGTATCACTCAGCTCATCAGCCTTTTTGGCTAGGTCGCCAAGGATGAGTGTGCGCTCGTCGCTCAGGATCTCATCGAGGTGCGCAACTCGCTGCGACAGCCAGGCAAATAGCGCTGCACCATTGTCCGTCTCCTGGCGGCGCATTAGCTCATCGAGGTCATTATCCGACAAGCGGCCAATAACCTCTAGCCCCACCCGCTCATAAAGCGTGTTATTCACCTCCTGCAATAGTGTTGCCGAGTCGCGCGTTGTAATCCCAAGGCGATCGAGATCGTGTTGGGTGATGAGAGATGAGAAGGGGTTGTTATTATCTGTTGGGAGGGGCGCTGCACTCATGATTTTCTACCGCTAGGCTGCGCTACCCTGTCGGCTCTCTCGTGCCTGCTTGGTTTTGAGATACGCCTGTTTGATCGACTCAAGGGTATCATTTGCACTTTCCATCGTTCGCACTTCTAGTGTGCTCAGGTATAGGCCACTTGCTGGGTGCTGCCGGCCTTCTTCTTGGAGCCAGCTTCGCACATTTTGCTGTATCGCTGTGCGAGTGTTTTTGATAAGCCCGTCAATATCTACCTCTTCGTTATTTGCATCAGCCTTCGTCATCTCTGCCCACAAGTTATACTCACCAAGCTGTATCTTGCTTCTTGCCGTTTGCTCCATCTGGCGCATTTCATCGCGCGAAAGCGGGGTATCCTCTTGCGTGTCGATTGCCTCGGCGACAGCTTCAAACTCTTCGGTGTCTGCTTCAACGTCAGCGTGGGATTCCTGCTCTGCACCAGCTACAACACTCAGAAGATCAATGACTTCAGCTAGCTCAGCTTCTGGCTCATTTTCACCACGATGAGTAACCTCATCAGGGGTTGTCACGACTGGTTCACTAGGGTTGCTGTCTCCCTTGACAACCCCCGCTTCCTTTGCAAGTGCAAAGGGATCTTCCGTGTCCACCGCTGGCGTCTCATGTGATGGTATGTGTGGCTGAACGGCTTGGGCTTCAGTATCAACTGCTGCTGGTTGCTTATGCGCTTCGCCATTAGACGCTTTGGTAAAAGAATGGTCTTTGAGAGGGCTATTGGGTGTTGGTTTTGAATCTGGCACTTTCTGGCTAAACCAATCTTCCACAGCCCGTATTGCTTTTTGGGCCATGTGCCGAGCAGTCTGTGCCAGACGTATCAATCGGTCTTTTTTCTTCTCCTTCACTGCCTGAGCCGCTTCAACAGCTGCTGCGCGGTTCTCCTCAACACTGCCATCAACCTCCTCGTGCGTTGGCTCTGCTGTGGTTGCTTCGGGGGCTTGTGCTGCTTCTGTGAGAGGCTGGATCTCTGCAGTTACAGAGGTAGCCTCGTTTGAGTCTGGCGACTCCAGCCACACGTCGAGCGCTGCCTGAAGTGCTGCGAGTGCCCGGTCGCGCCTGTCTTTGAGCTGCGCTGCATCTTCGTGCGAGAGGTGTGGCTGCATCAGCTCGTGCGCTGCCATGCTCAGCACTGTGCTTGCCGCCTCACCCTTTATGCGGATCGCGTCCATGGCGGAACCGCTAGCCATAATCTCTTGGGCAGTGCGGTCTGTTAGCTCACTCACCTGCGCTTCGAAACCGGTTGGTTGTGGCGCTTGCTCGCTCGTCGAGACTGGTACAGGAGTATGCTCTGTATTAGCTACGCTTTGAGTCAGTTCTTGGCTTGGAATAGTGGTAGGTTTTGTGCCCTGATTGCGCGCGTCGAGGGCTTGCTGCAAGGTAGCAAGTGCGTTGCTGCGCATCGTCTCCAGCTGAGCAATCCCCTCCGCCGAATATGGCAAGATTACCTCATGCGCAATTTTGCTCTGCACCGCAATATCTGCCATACCCTTGGTAAACACCGCATCTGTAGCCGACTCTGCTGTGTTAATCTCCTGAGCCTTCTCATCAGTCAGTGCTGTAATCTCTGCTTGTAGGCGAGCAAGGGTTGCTTCCTCACCAGTATGTTGCTCTTGCTTGGCTGGTGGTGTTTGCTCAGGAGTTGATAGTTGGTTTTGCTGTGCTTCGGCTTTATTTCGTGCAGGATTTTCTACCGCTGGTAGAACAGAAGCTGCTTCTTGTGCTTGCACAGTCAGCTCCTCTGATTCTGCAGATAATACTTCCTGCTTTCTGCTCTCTGTAGTAAGTATTATATTCGGTATCTCCACTGCAAAATCTTTTGATTCTGGTATCACAGCCTCAGGAAGAGTGAGCGTATGGCGTTTCTGTTCTTTCTCTAACTCTCTTGGATCTATTGGTCGAGGAATCTTTGTTGTCACGTCAAAAGCAAAGACTGGCGCTGCTACAGAGGCTACAAAATGATTAATAGCCTGTTTGCGCTTTCGAATCTTTGCGTGCTCATACGCCTTAGAGAGCTTGCCTTTTTCAATATCATCTTGCTCTATTATTTGTAATCCTTTTATCTCTCTCCTACGCCTATCTAGAGACTCGACTATCCGATCGCTTTGACGATCATAGAAACTCTTCAGTCGAGAAGGACCTGTTTCTTGCTTCGATGACTGTGAATACTCAAATGCTCCATGTGTCATATTTTTGATCGTCTCATCGATCGGCAACAGCATAACACTGTCATGCATGGTATGTTGATCTTTTTTTGCTGGTTTTTTAGTTCTTTCAACAGGAAGTGTGTCGCCACTTGGCAACTCAAGTTGTAGTTTAGAGTCTTCTGCAAGCGATACACTATACTCACTATACTTATGTCTCTGTGCCATACTACCCGTCCTAATTTCTTTCCTTATACATTCTGCCCACATCCTACCACAACAGAGGTAATGTGTCAATAAGGGAGATACCCCAATCTCAAAAAACCCGCCATCACCCCATAGCGAGTTTTATACACCATTAGTAAAAACAGAGTTATCACTCAATATAAATACACCGAGATTCTGCACTATAAAGTACTACCCAGCCCACTACTGCAGCGTGCGCTTCACCAGCTCGCGGGTGAAGAACTCAAGGGTGTCGCCAATCTCGAGCTGAAGCTTCTTGCTGGTCGTGAGGTTAAGGCCACAGAGCTCACCCTCAAAGACTTCCTTGGCTTCTTGCTGCTGGCGTTGCACGCTGGCCACGGTGACTTCGGCGATTTGCTCCTCGTCGCGCATCACACGGGCCAGTAGCCCTGCCATCACCTTGCCCTTCGTTACTTGCCCGCCGGCGATCACCGCATCACGCATCGTCCGGAAGACGCCCTTAATCTCCAGCTGGCCAATCTCCGTCTCCACCACCTCTGGTGCAAGCAGTGCTTCCATGCTGCTGCGTGCATCGTCGAGCAGCTCATAGATCACTTGGTAGCGGCGCACCGTCACCTTATCGCGCATTGCCAGGCGCTTGACGGCTGGCGGCAGGTCGACATTAAAGCCGTATATAATTGCATTACTGCTACCCGCCAGGCGCACATCACTCTCGGTAATATTGCCCACGCCATGGCCAATGATCCGCAGCGTGATCGCCCCGCCCGTCTCCACCAGGCGCAAGCTATCCATCACTGAGGTAAGTGACCCCTGTACATCGGCCTTGACGATGACGTCGAATTCCTGAGCATCGTGTTTCTGCGTCATAAGCTTGAGCAAGTCAGCACCAGTCACATTAGTGGTAGCGGCATTGCGTGCTTGGTCGAGCTTAGCCTTCTGCACTGCCAGGCGAGCTTCTTTCTCGTTTTTGACCACTGTGAAAATATCACCAAACTGCGGCAATTCCTTAAAACCTGTTACCGTCACTGGTGTAGCAGGCGTGGCTGCCTTGATAGGCGTACCAGTGTAATCGAGCAAAGTACGCACCTTGCCATAGGCCTGCCCTGCCACAAGGAAATGCCCCGGTGCCAAGCGGCCCTGCTCGATGAGCAAGTTCACCACCGAGCCGCGACCCTTCTCCATATGCGCCTCAATAACGAGCCCCTCAGCTGGCACATCCGTATCGGCGCGAAGCTCTTCCATGTCGGCCACAAGCAGGATGGTATCGAGCAACTTATCGATATTCTGGCCAGTCTTAGCGCTAATTGGCACCATAATGGTATCGCCACCCCACTCCTCAGGGTTGAGGTGATGCTCACTCGCAAGCTGAGCCTTGACCATATCAGGATTGGCCGTATCTTTGTCAATCTTGTTGATAGCAACGATGATCTTGGCATTAGCATCGCGTGCAAAGCGGATTGCCTCTACCGTCTGTGGCTTAACACCATCATCGGCTGCCACAACAATTACCACCACATCGGTCAGTGCGGCACCATGCTGGCGCAGCGCCGCAAAGGCCTCATGGCCAGGGGTGTCAAGCAGCGTCATCGTCCGACCACCCCTTTGGGCTTGATAGGCACTAATGTGCTGGGTAATACCACCAGCCTCACCAGCAACCGTCTTCATCTCGAGGATAGTATCGAGCAGCGTTGTCTTGCCGTGGTCGACATGCCCCATCACCGCCACAATTGGCGGGCGTGGCACAGCATTGCTTGACGGTTTATGCAGGTGCTGCACAGTATGCTGCTCGGCGGCTTTGCGCTGCAGCGTCACTGCTAGACCCAGCTCCTCTACGATAATCTCAGCAATCTCAAAATCAATCCGCTGATTGATCGTTACCGTAAAGCCATTCTTGAAGAGCTCGCCAATCAGCTTCGTGACCGGCAGATTCAGGGTTTGGGCCAGCTCACCAACAGTGATCGAATCGGCAATGACTAACACTTTTTCAGACTGACTCATACACACACTCCTTTCTGCCGGTCGAAGCCGGTCATCTCTTGTAATTTACTGGTTATTTTTTCTTGTCGGCGAGACTCAAGCTCACTTTGTGCGCATCTTTGTCGATGTCGAGAATGACAAAACTCTTGCGCTCATTGAGGGTAAAGACCTTCTCGGGGTCGGCACCGCCGCTGCCCAGCTCGCTCACGTGCACCAGCGCTTCAACTGCTGGACTAATCTGGACAAAGGCACCATATGGGGTAATGCGCGTTACTGTGCCCTCGATGGTCTGACCCTTGGTGAATTGATCCACCTCATCAAGCCATGGATCCTTGGTGAGCTGCTTCATGCTCAGGCTTAGACGATCTTTGTCGATGCTGATAATCTTCGCCTCAACACTCTGGCCCACCTTCACGTAGTCGGCTGGGTTGTTGACACGCTCCCAGCTAATCTCTGAGATATGGATAAGCCCCTCAATCCCTTCGACATTCACGAAGACACCAAAGTCTACCACACCAGTCACGACACCCTTGACGGTGTCGCCAACCTTAAGTTTCTCAAAGTGAGCAGCCAGGCCATCCTTGATGGCTTCCTTTTCACTAAAGATCAGCTTTTTGGCCTTGCGGTCGCAGTCAAGGATACGCACCTTGAGTGTCTGGCCTACCAGTGTATTGAGTCGTGCCAAGATCTCATCCTTATCAGCACCACCCACCCGTGGGTAGTGCTCTGCTGATAGTTGCGATACTGGCAAAAAACCTCGCACGCCTTCATACTCAACCAACATACCACCACGGTTAGCGTTGTATGGCACCACTTCGATGATCTCGCCAGCATCCAGCTTAGCTATCGCTTCTTCCCAGCCACGGTCCCGAGCTGCTTTGCGTAGGCTCAGCAAGCTATAGCCATTATTAAGTTCGCTATCCACCACACTGGCTGTTACTTCATCACCAACCGCCAGCGCCTTGGCTGTGCCAATCTCGTGCCGTGGCACATAGCCAACCCCTTGCGGACCTAGGTCTATTAATACGTCTCGTTTGCGCACTGATAATACGTGGCCAGTCACGACCTCGCCGGTTGCTAGTTGCTTAACGCCGTCGCCAGCGAGCAAATCATCCATTGTTAAGGCTTGTGTTGCCATAAGTCTTGATACAGACTCCTCTTATTAATTATATTATTGAGACACGCCGGCCAAGCGACGCACCATTCCTCTGTATTATACACAAAGTCGCTTCGAGCGTCAAAACCCACGCATTTAGGTCTCATCTCTATGAATAGTTGGCTCAAGCGGATAGTCGGCACAGCCAATCCATCACTCTAAAAATGTTCTGGCCCGATGAATCACAGAGCCTACTCGTTCTCACAATCGCTAACCTTCAGATATTTTCTTGTGAGATGGTACTCAAAACTATTACACCGTCATATACACAACGATGCCATAATCACAACATATATTATTCTCCCTTAATCAGAACCTGCCCCTGTATTGTACAAGGGCAGGTGTTGTATTATGCAATGAAATAATGTCAATGCTGTATGTTTTACAGCGCGGGTGTGCGCGACTTGCGATAGGCCAGTGCTACGCCAGCTAGACTGCTCACCGCCACAACGGCTGCCAGGCTCTCGGCTGGGCCAGTTTGCGGCAAGGCGCTCACTTGCTGGGTAGATTGAGTTTGCGAAGGAGTGCTGGAGTTGGTCGATGGCGTTGTGGCAGGTGTGCTTGAGCTTTGAGATTGAGTAGACTGAGTAGATTGGCTTTGGCTTTGGCTTTGCGTAGTCGTGCTCGATGCGCCGCTGGTTGCACCATTTGTTGCGGTCGATGTGGTGTTTTTCTTGTCTTGCGACTGAGTTTCTTTCGTCTCTTTGCTCTTGCTGGTCTCTGTTGATTTGCTGTTGAGGCTATCAACTAGCTTGTCGTTGGCGCTCTTATTGCTCTGGGTTGATTCCTTTTTCTTAGCGTCAGTGGTGGTAGTGCTTGCCACTTGCCGGGCGCTGCTGTTGTGGCTATTCTTGACGATTAAGACCCCGCCAACCAGTGCGAGTGTTAGCACTGTCCCGACGACGACGTATCCGATAATTGATCCTTGCTGCTTCATTGCCAAACCTTCGTTTACGTTACTCTTTCTATTATACCGTAATCGATCGCAAAACGCAACGCACAAGCTACACAAATCACCCATTGTGCCGCGCCTCTCACTCCACCCTTCTCAAAGCTCACCACGCATCGATACTTCGCACAGCCTACTAGGCATCGCGAGCGCGCTGTGCTACACTAATCATGACACGTACAATATACGAACAAATCATAATCTCTACCTCTGTCAAATCATGCGAAGTAATCATTGTTTCGCTCGCAGGTTCGCATGCCGATAGACGTGTCTATATCGCCACCACGTATGCCACTCGATCAGCTCATCCCCTACCTCACTCAGCACGCCCATGCGTTGGGTCTTACACCACTTACTTT
>CALICZ010000112.1 GCA_938049075.1 uncultured Candidatus Saccharibacteria bacterium | reverse complement strand
GTGCTTGCGGGTCCAGGCCCGTCGTCGGCTCATCCAAAAAGAGCACCTTGGGCTGGTTCACAAGCGTCGCAGCAATCGCAAAGCGCTGCTTTTGCCCACCACTGAGCTGCTCGACATAGCTGCCCGCCTTGGCACTGAGCTGCACCTTCTCTAGCAAAGCATCAGCATCAACGCGCTGGCCGTAGAGGCTGGCAAACATACGCAGCTGCTCACGCAAGGTCAGCTTATCACAAAAGGTGGTCGACTGCAGTTGGATACCGATAATTTGCTTAATTTGCTTGGGCTGTTTGGCGACATCAATGCCGTCAATGGTCGCCTGGCCAGCATCAATTGACCGCAGCGCCTCGAGCATCTCTAGCGTCGTTGTCTTACCAGCGCCATTGGGCCCCAGTAAGCCAAAAATCTCGCCCGTCTTAACCGTGAAGGATATCCCATCCACCACTGGCGTGCCGGCATAGGCTTTGGTTAGGCCATCCACCGTTATAATTGGTTTGGTTTGAGTCATAAAACTCCTTTCTTATGCTACGAGCCCCACACCTAAACAGGCCTCTGCTTAAATCACTCCCAGGGCATTATATTGTTATAAGCCAACCAACCATCCGTTGGGCCGAATTATAGCATAGAGAAGAGGAAAGCGAAAGATGCAGCAGTCTTTCAAAATCACTTTACAGTTCTCTATTCTTTTATCTGCTTTTCACACTGGAACGCATCTTCTATCGCGCGACAAAGATAGAATCGAAGATCTTCAAGTATCCTACCGAGTTTCGGCTGTAGGTGGTTTGTTGCATCTTTCATAATACAATCTTCTAGTGCTGCAAACATCTTTGGATCAAACGTAAAGCGTAAGAGGCAATATTTAATTATATTATAGCTAGGGTCATTCATGTACAGTTGCCTAAGCCAATCATCCACTTTATCTGCATCATCGTATCTCCATAAAAGATAGAGACATTCGAACTGTCCAGCACTAATAATAACTGGGGGGAGCTCTGTAGGACGAAGCGTACTCCGTAATTTTTCCCAGACAACTTGGCAGATAGCAGTACGATCCCTATTGGTGTACTCACAACATTGCTCGAGCGCCCCAAGAGCGAGTATCACATGAGGTTCTCTACCAGTAGCTGCTGACTGCCGTACATATGTAATATAGCGACGGCGTATCTCCTCATCAAACGCGACACGTCCATCATCAAGCTTATTGATGACTATCTCATCATCGATATCCTCATCACCATGTTTTACGTAGGCTATGTCCTCTCTTTCGATAACGTATGCCGCAGCGCGCTTTTGTCTCTTGCCGGTTGGATCTTCGTGATTAAGAACATAGTACGTATCCGCAACAGCACGCATATACGGATTAATGAGGTAGCGCTCAATCTGGCGCGCCTTGTCAGGCTGGCCTTCTCTCAGACAGTCCTCCACCAGTGAGAGAACGACAAACTCAACATCATAGATATAGGTACTCGCCTTTCTGTCACGCTTAAGCTCTGCCTGCGAGAGTGGTACGATATCTGCATCATCAAGGCTTGGTAGGGCTGGTACAGACCCACCGAGCGTACTATACATCGCTGTGCGATATAGGCTGGCAAGATTCAAAACCCGCTCAAAGTCCTCATCAGCACCACTGATATGATACAGACGGCTAGTGAGAAAAAGCGCTTTATACAAAGTCTCAGCTGCTACTGACCAATAGCGATTAGCAAACATCTTACGTTTTGCAGCAATATTCTCATCGATAATAGTGCGCATATGCTGCACAATGTCATCCAGCTGCTCCTTCTGCTCAGCAGTTGCTCCTCCCTCACTATCATAATACTCATTGAGTCGTACATAGTGTGTCGCCAACCTATCAAACAATTCTTTT
This sequence comes from uncultured Candidatus Saccharibacteria bacterium, assembly GCA_938049075.1. Classification (GTDB taxonomy): domain Bacteria; phylum Patescibacteriota; class Saccharimonadia; order Saccharimonadales; family Saccharimonadaceae; genus Saccharimonas. The sequence continues at coordinate 3,088 of CALICZ010000112.1, read as the reverse complement.
CGATCGATATCACCAGCCTCAGCCACAAGGGATTCAGCTGATTGCTGGTTCACTTCTAAATCAAGCTTTTGCCAGACTGTCTCTTCAATCTCAGACATAACCTTCGCAAGATCAGGAATCTCGTCAGCTATTGCGCGAATATCATGTAACAGCTGCTGCGCAAAACGCTTTTTCTCCTGATCTGCAGCCGTCTTGCCAGTTGGCTGGTAGAAGTAATATCCCCACATATTGACAATGTTAACGACAGCACTCACAATCTCATCTGCCTCTGCATCGCTATACGAATGTGGCCTGAGTAATTGCTTCATGGTATCAGGCGTACATAGCAACTCGCGATAGTGCTGAACATACTCCTTGAGGAGTTCTTTGAGTTGCTGGCTTGTTAGTGGTGCTGTGTTATATAGGAGGGGGCGAGGTGGTTGAAACATATGCATAACTATAGAGCGATACTATTATTGTGTCAAATATTACATCTGTTGTTGACATATTTTTGCTATCGTACCATAATCAAATCATCATGCATTACCTCTTCAAACTCCTTAGCTTCATCGCCTTTGGCCTTGCACTCGCAGTAGGGTACTATGCGCTGCAGCTATTCATCAATCAGTCATCTCTCGCAGGGTACACCTTAGCTGCGCTACTTATTGTCATTGGTGCAGCACTGCTCATTACCGCACACGACCTGTTTCGGTGTCGTCGGTGGAGAGATGTCGGCAAGGCACTCGGCAATTTCGCCGCTATGGTGTGCGGCTATTAAACAAAATAAATCCTCACTCACAGCCCGAAACACCTCTACTGGCACCAAACAGCAACTACCCAACAAGCATCTCATCACCATGCGGTGTATACTATACATATGAGACGATTATTCCCTCTTAGCCACCGAGCAAAAATCATCACCATCTGCCTTGCCATCCTTCTCGTTATTGGCGGCATTGTTGGCACAGCGATTGGCTGGCGTAAGATCCTTTACAAACTCCAGGGCACGTCGCATGTGGCCACGCTCGATCGTTCGCCAGGGCTCGCCCAGTTTCCTGAGGTCAACACGCAAGCCCTCAGCCCTACTCGCCGCAAGGTCATCCAGCTTACCCAGGCAGAGTTTGCCGCTCAGCCCGCTGGTACGAAATATAGCCAAGGAGCGCACGAGGCATGGTGTGCCGACTTCGTCAGCTGGACGATGCAGCAAGCTGGTGCGCCGCTCAAGAACCCACACACTGGTAGCTGGCGCATCCCAGGCACCTTCACGCTGCGTGAGTATTACGAGTCAGCAGGCCGTTTCAAGCCAGCCGATAGCGGCTACCAGCCCCGTCCTGGCGACGTAGCAATCTACCGCGCTTCGCCCGTCTTTGGCGACCATACGCACATTGTCCTGCGTAATGATGACGGCATGCTCACCACTGTTGGTGGCAACGAGAATAACAAGATACGCGTCTTTGCTAACCAGCAGCGCAACTACACTGGTCTACTTGGCTATGGTGTCACGGAGTAGCCATCGATAAGATAACCACAGATAGTTGCAGCGCTCAGTGGTATAATAAAGACACTGATGAAACATCGCCTTTCTTCGCTACGCCACGCCACGCTTACCGCCCTGAGCGGCATTGGGCAGGTGCTACGCAGGCCGCGCTATGCGGCGAGTGCGCTAGTTGGTGCACTTGGCTTTGCCTGGCTGATTTTTCTCTTAACTAATGGTGGATTCTATGGCGCGCTGCTGATGTCTCGTCTGCCCCTGGTTGATAAGCTTGGCGTGATTGGGACGATGTTTGCAGAGATAGCTCGGCAAGCCGCGACGTCGCTGACAGGTGCATTGCTTGTACTTGTCTCGATCTTGCAAGGTGTATCGCTCGCGCTTATTATCTTCACCGCCCGGCGCAACAAGCACAACCAGCAAACCACCCAGCAACTCGGCCTCAGCGGTATTGCTTCTGTCGCGGCGGCAATTGGCCTGGGCTGCGTACCCTGTGGTACATCGCTCATTCTCCCCATCGTGGCAGTGTTTTTCTCGGGGGCAGCCGCCGCTTCGGCCGCGACGGTTGCCAGCACCATTGTGCTTGTCATTGCCCTTGGGCTCAGCCTCTTTTCGCTCTATCGATCAGGCCAGATTGCCGCCATTTACATAACATTAGCTCAGCAGGAGGAGCATCATGCAGTCACAACAAACAGGGGTTAGCTTGATCCATATCATGCTTGGGATTGTCGTCGTCACAATCATCAGCCTCTTTGCCTACAATCTCATCAACCGCCCACCCAACAAGCATATTGGCAAAGGCGAGCCTTGGCAGAGCGCCATGTCGCAGGGTAGCCACACTGCGCCCAATGTCTTTGTCGACTACACCGACTACTTCTGCTCATTTTGTGCGCAGGTCGAGGCTGCCACGAACACTGCAGACTTCCAGCAATACATCAAGTCGGGCAAACTGCGCTACGAGCATCGGATTGTTGCCGTTCTCAAAGATATCGTGCCTAACACCGAGCGTGGTGCCGAGGCAGCATTTTGCGCGGCCGACCAGCATAAATATTGGGAATACACACACCACATTGTGCCCCGCATCAAAGCTGATTACTTCGACAAAGGCATTGGCGTCAAAGGCGTTGCCGTGCCCAAAGAAATTCCACTCCTCCCCGTCAGCTATTTCGAAACATCAGCCGAAGCGATTGGACTCAACGTCGAGACCTTCCGCGACTGCGTGACAAACGAGAAACACAAAGACGATATCGCCACAAACACTAGCCGCGCTCTCAAGCTCGGCGTCACTGGCCTCCCCTACATGATCGTCAACGACTACACCGCCAGCGGCTTTGGTGGCGGCGAGCACGGGCTAAAGACATTACTCAAGGCAGGTGGGGTGCAATAGCCCCTACCGTCGGCGTAAGAAATAATACCCGGTTGCCATGGCGGCTATCACACTCACGGTGGTAATCTTCCAAAACATCGTCGGGTCGTCCGCCCCTGGCACAGGCACATTCATACCATAAAGCCCAGCGATCATCGTCGGGATAGTCAATGCCACCGTGATCACTGTTAGTAAGCGAATCGTCTCGTTCAGACGCGTATCCATCACAGCGCGGTAGCTATCACGCACATTAG
>CALICZ010000111.1 GCA_938049075.1 uncultured Candidatus Saccharibacteria bacterium | reverse complement strand
GCCCATACACCATGGTGACTCAGCAGCCACTTGGTGGTAAGGCTCAAAATGGTGGTCAGCGCCTCGGAGAGATGGAGGTCTGGGCACTCGAAGCTTACGGTGCAGCAACTACTCTACAGGAGATGCTGACGATCAAATCAGACGACGTGTATGGCCGCGCCAAAGCCTACGAGGCAATCATCAAGGATGAGCCTATTGCCGGGCCAAAGCTGCCCGAGAGCTTTAACGTGCTTGTCAAGGAGCTGCAAGGTTTGGGTCTGCGTGTTGACCTGCTTGATGAGTCTGACGAGTCGGTCGATGCTGAGCATGTCATTGCTGCTGCGGGCCCTGCCGATAAAACCGTCCCATCTGACGAGAGCGATGACGAAGCAACCTATCTTGATGAATCCGACGGCATTGGCACGATCGCCGATGACAGCGGCATGTCCGTCCAAGATATTGACACAGTAGAAAACCTAAGCGAGGAGGAAGCCTAAGATGTCCCACGTGGTAACAGATCACGATATCGCCAATTTTGACGCGGTACGCTTGGCCGTCGCCAGCCCCGAGGATATCCTCAAGTGGAGCTACGGCGAAGTCACCAAGCCGGAGACGATCAACTATCGAACCCAGAAGCCTGAGCGTGATGGCCTGTTTTGTGAGCGAATTTTTGGCCCAGTCAAAGATATCAACCCACACGACAGCAAGCTCAAGGGTGTGCGCAGCCGCGAAGCTGCAGTAGATAAGAATGGTGAACTTGTCACCAAGTCGATCGTGCGTCGCGAGCGGATGGGGCACATTAGCCTAGCGACCCCTGTTGCGCACATTTGGTTTATGCGCGGCACGCCAAGTGCGATGAGCCTCTTGCTCGGCATTACGGTGCGCAATCTCGAGAAGATCGCCTACTTTGCTACCTATGTCATCCTCGACGTCGACGCTGAAACACGTGACGCTTATTTGACTGACCTTGAGGCTGAGACTGAGGCGGCACGGGCTGCCATCAAGATTCGCTTTCAGCGCGAAGCTGAAGCTGATGGGGCAGACGTGAAGGCTCTTGCCGAGCAGCAAACACGCGAATACGAAGAGCTCGAGGCAACCTACAGCCAAAAGAAAGCACAGCTCGAGAGTCTGCAAAAGCGCGCCCTTCTAAGCGATACCGACTACCGTAACCTCCCCGAAGAGTATGAAGAGCTCGTGAAGGTTGGTATGGGCGGTGATGCACTCAAGGCGCTACTTGATGATATCGACCTCGACACACTCATCGCTGATTTGCAAGAAGAAGCCGAAGGGGCGCGCGGCCAGCGCGAGAAGAAGCTCCTTAAGCAAGGTGCTGGAGGGTATGCAAGCGGCGGGCATCAAACCATCAAGCCTGTGTATGACAGTTTTGCCAGTCATTCCACCAGATTTGCGGCCAATGGTAGCCCTGAGCGGTGGACGCTTTGCGACGAGTGATCTCAACGACCTCTACCGCCGCGTCATCAACCGTAATAACCGTCTCAAGAAGCTCATTGAGCTCAATGCACCAGAAGTAATTCAGCGCAACGAGAAGCGCATGCTGCAAGAAGCGGTCGATAGCCTGATCGACAACTCGGCTGCTCGTGGTGGCCGCGCCGTCAATGCAACTGGCGGACGCCGCCGCCTTAAGAGTATTAGTGATATGCTTAAGGGTAAGCAAGGGCGCTTTCGCCAGAACTTGCTTGGTAAGCGCGTCGACTACTCGGGTCGTTCAGTCATCGTGGTGGGCCCGAAGCTCAAGATTCACCAGTGTGGTTTGCCAAAGCAGATGGCAATCGAGCTCTTCAAACCATTTGTTATCAGCTGGCTCATCAAGGGTGATTATGCCCACAATATCCGTAGTGCAACGCGCCTAATTGAGGCAGGTGAAGCGGTCGTGTGGGACGCATTGGATGAGGTAATCAAGGGCAAGTATGTCCTGCTCAACCGCGCGCCATCACTGCACCGCTTGAGTATCCAAGCCTTCCAGCCAAAGCTGGTTGAGGGTAAGGCGATCCAGCTTCACCCACTCGTCGCTAACGGCTTTAATGCTGATTACGATGGCGACCAGATGGCTGTTCACTTGCCACTCAGCGCCGAGGCCCAAGCTGAAGCGCGCGAGCTGATGAGTGCCGTCAATAACCTGCTTAAGCCTGCCGACGGGAGCCCTGTCCTCAGTATCGACCAGGACGTGGTGCTCGGTAACTATTACCTCACATACGAGAAACCCTCGGCTCAGACTGACACTGTTGCCGTCTTTGCCGACAGCCGGGCTGCTGAGCTAGCCTACGACATGGGCAAGCTCCACCTGCAAAGTCCGATCCGTATTCGGGCTAAGGGTGAGATCCGGACAACCACCCTGGGGCGTGTCTTCTTTAACGAGATCCTGCCAGAGGACTTCCCTTACAATAACAATGTCCAGACCAAGAAAGAGCTTAAGCGGGTGCTTGGTCAGATCTTCGAGCGCTATGGCGCTGCTGAGACTGCTATCACTGCTGACCGCATGAAGGGCTTGGCCTTCCGCTTTGCCACCACTGCTGCGGTGTCGACTGGTATGGAAGACTATCTCAGCTTCGACGAAATTGCTGACTTCGTGGCTGAGGGTGACGCACGTTCTGCTGCGATCTCGGAGCAACTCGATCAAGGGCTCATTACCGAGGACGAGCGCTACACATTGACCGTCAACAACTGGCGCACCGTCGACCGCAAGGTAGAGGACTTTTTGCGCAGCCAATTGGCCCACATGGATACCTCTGTCGCAACGATGGTGAACTCTGGTGCTCGTGGTAGCGTCAACAATATTAAGCTAGCGAGTGCGATGATCGGTATCCAGGTGGATGCTGCTAACCGCGAGATTGAGCTGCCAGTGCGTAGCAACTTCAAGCGAGGGTTGTCGAGCCTGGAGGCCTTCGTGGCAACGCGTGGTGCTCGCAAGGGGCTTATCGATACCGCCCTCAAGACGGCCGACTCTGGCTACCTGACACGCCGCCTGGTTGATGTCTCGCAGGATGTCTTTACCGTTGAGGACGAAGAGGGTGACGATGACGGCTTCACCATCTATCGCAATGAGTCTGAGGAGACGATGATTGAGTTTGGCAACCGCTTGTTTGGCCGCTACACCGCCGAGGCAGTGCCAGGCCACCTCGACCGCGACCAGCTCATTACACGTGGGATTGCCAACGCCATCGAGGCAGATCAGTCGATCGACCAAGTGCGCATCCAGTCTGTCCTCTCTACTAAGAACTTGCATGGTATTCCACGCAAGAGTTATGGGATCGACATGGCAACTGGCCAGCTCGTCGATGGTTCGCAGCCAGTTGGTGTCATTGCTGCTCAGTCGGTCGGCGAGCCAGGTACGCAGCTGACGCTTAACACCTTCCACAGCTCTGGTGTTGGTGGGTCAGACATCACCCAGGGTCTACCACGTGTCGAAGAGCTCTTTGAGGCACGCAACCCGAAGGGTCAGGCCTACGTCACAGAAGTCGCTGGTTTGGTCGATATCTGGGAAGATGGCAAGAAGTACGTTGTACAGGTCACGCCGCAAGCAGGCAAGGTAGAGCGCATGCCGCTTGATGGTCGCATGGTGATGGTACAATCGGGCAGTAAGGTCAAGGTTGGCGACGTCATTGCGTCATTCGACGATGGCACGCAGCCACTTACTGCACCGTTTGATGGAGTGGTTGAGTCTACTGGTGATTCGCTTGTTCTTACAGGGAATGCTACAGCACCAGTCCGCTACGAAATCCCTGGCACGATGTACCTCGTCGTCAAGCCGGGCGATATGGTTGAGCCAGGCGATCGCCTGACACTTGGTTCGCTCAACCTGCACGACCTCATGCGTCTCAAGGGCACAGAGGCAACCCAGCGCTACATCATCAACGAAGTGCTTCGTATCTATGCTGCTCAGGGCCAGGATGTGGCTGGCAAGCACCTTGAGATCATCGTCCGGCAGATGTTCAGCCGGGTGCAGATTGATGATCCAGGCGACAGCACCTTCGTCATGGGTGACATCATCTCCAAGGCATCAGTGGTCGATGCCAACAAGGAGCTCGTTGCCCAGGGCAAGACGCCAGCCCAGTATGCACAGCTGCTGCTTGGTATCACCAAGGTGAGTATCTGGAGTGATAGCTGGCTGTCTGCCGCGTCGTTCCAAGACACAACTCGTGTGCTGATCAACGCTGCCACTAGCGGCCGCGCTGACCACCTTAAGGGTCTTAAGGAGAACGTCATCATCGGTAACAAAGTACCGGTTGGTACGGGTGCGCACCCACTGCCGCTCGAGGAGAATGACTCTCCGGAGGATGAGTTTGTCGCCGAAGCCCAGGCCGAAGAGGCTGAGCCAGAAGTGACAATCGCTACTGATGAGCTGTAGGGAATAGCTAGTCTATACAAAAAGAGCCCCACTTAAGGAAGTAGGGCTCTTTTTTGTATAGCAGTAATGCTCTGATGCTAACTATGATTAAAAGTGATTACGTACGGTCACTAACGTGTGCCAACACGCGGGTTGCTGCCTGGACTCCGCTTACTGCAGCACCCTCGAGGTGGGGCGCTTTCATATAGTCTCCGGCCAGAAAGACACCTGGTGGGAGTCCATCTTCAAATCGTGCAGCAGTTGTTCGTGTAACGCTGCCGACATCAAATACTGGAATTGCAGTATCCCATCGCACGACGTCTACCGCCTCACCGCGACGCGCAGCGTCAGCTACGGATGGCAAGTTCATTCTAGTCAGCTGGTTGACAAGTTCTCGCTGGAGATGCTGCCGTTCTAGGCTACCTTGCGCCCGCCAATAGAATCGAATATATGCAGGCTTGCTCTTTGTCTGAATTACTTTAATTGCGACAAGTGGTGTGACATATTCACTTGAAATGACAATCGTTCGATTTCCAACACCAAGGTCGTCAGAAACGGATGTTTTAATTATGCCGACTGTGACTGAACTATAGTCAATTGCGTTCAGACTTTTGCTGCAATGCAGACCGCCGCCTGTCAGGATACGAATTGCATCTTGTGCAGGTGATGCGACAACAACAGATTTAGCGCTAAATGTACCTTGTGATGTATCGACCCGATAGAGGTGGTGGCTTTCAGCACGGACTGCATCAACCTGTGTATTTAATACATGAGGTACCTTATCGCCGATTGCGGATGGCAGACTACTCATTCCAGAAGGTAGACGATAGAAATGCCGGTCTTCCATGACGCCCTTAATAATTGGAGGCACCAGTCCGCGTGATGTATGTGCACAATCCCAGAAGAATAGTGCGCGCACCATTGGCTCGAGCACATTTTGGTAGGCCTCTTTCCCAAACGCCTTTTCTCCCCATGTTACAACGGTTTCATTATCAAATCGTTTTAATTCGCGTGTAATAGCTGGTGTTGTCAGCCGCTTTGCATCAAAGAGCATAGAAACGACTCCGCGTAGTGCGCGTAACTTGCCAGCGCGAGATAATGACGGCGAGGCTTTGAGCGCGCTCAACGGCCAAATTGGGCCAAGCGGCTTCGTAGGACGATAGAGCCATGTCTCTTGGCTGTCCTTCTGAGAGGAAGCATCCATACCGCAATCTTTGACGAGTTTGTGGGCAGTCTCATAAAAACCAGCAAGAAATGATGCACCGGTTTCGATAGTGACGTCTTCATCATAGAAAGACCGTATGCGCCCGCCAAGACGATCGTTCTTTTCAAGTACCTTGACATGCAACCCACTGTCTGTGAGATGTGCGGCGCAGGTTAACCCTGCCATGCCTCCGCCGATGATGATGCAGTCGTACATTGTGTTCATATATTTATGATATCACTAAGTTAAAATAAGTTAGTGTAGTGTCAGCTATATGTGCGATCAACGTACTACTGATACTTCGGCATCTCTACCGTCACTACCTCGCCTTTGCTGAGGTCGCGGCATTTGTCGCCTTCGTAGACTTGCCGTAGGTCAACTTTCTTGGCGTTGCGGAGCTGGACTTTGTAAACATCGCATGTGAGCATATCGTTTTGGCGGATCTGGAAGAATACCCAGCGCCCATCACTCGATTGATAAAACAACGCTGTCCCTTGCGAATTAAAGAGGTGCGACTCGGGTTGTACACCACCCAGTGGTATCTCTGCCAAGCGATAGCCTGCAAGCTTGCTTTCGCGCACCGTCATAGTGCCGACAATGCCGACGTTATAACTCGAACTTGCGGCAGGCGAGTAGGCGTTGTAGAGAGGAGCTTGCTGCTTAGCGAGGTCTTTGTAATCGGCAGCATCAAGGCATTTAAACTCAACGAAGCGAGTTTCCTTGTTTTTCGGGTCATTTGGGTCAAGTGGGGTATTGCTAATCTGGCACGTTACGTCGCCATTGCTACGCGTAAAGTCTGCGAGGTACGGGCCGTCTTTATCGCCATCTTGCACGACATAGCGCGTGAATTGATCATAGTCGAGCATGTGCTCTAGAGCGGTAACGTTGCGCGTAGCCTCGGCCTTAGGTAGGGTAGCGGCAGCACTCTTGGTTTTGCTTGGATCGGTAGCGATAGAATAAAAGCGAAAGCCCTCTGCCTTAACTGGTGTTGATAGTGATGACTTAACAGCTTCTGTCCCTTTGAAGTATTTCTTAGCACGTTCCAGCGTCTTAGTGGCAGTGAGCTGCTCGCGTGGACCGGTCTTTGTCTCGGTGTGTTGTTCGGTGTTCTTGGCTTTGTGTGGCCGAGTTGCGATATAAATAATCCCTGCCGCAATAGCAACAACTGCCAAACCAGCCAAAGCAAAGCGAATGGCCAACCCACGCGGTGTTAGGCGTGAGCGTCGATATTGAGGTGAGGATGATGATCCACTGAATAACATAGTGTCATTATACACTGCCAGCTAGGTTGACAGCAATGGCCCTTGCCTAAACGCAAGGTACTTCGTATAATGCAAAGCATGAGCGCTATGAAGAATCCGTTGATGCAAAAAAAACAGGCTGGCTACACTGTGGTAGAGCTGCTAGTTGTGATCGTCATTATTGCCATCCTTGCTACATTGACACTCGTCTCGTATCAACGTATCCAAGCCGGTGCACAGGGGCGGACTCGCGTGGCCGACCTCACAGCAATGCGTCAAGCGCTTGATCGCTACTACACCAAAAATGGTGCATACCCGGTTGCTAAAACTGCTGGTAGCACCACCCCCACCTACCAGCGCCGCGATAGCGCCACATTCTTGCGCCAATTAGTACCAGCCTACATTACCACGCTCCCCAGCGTCACGCAGGGTAGTACTACTGATGCAACCAGCAACACCTACCTGTACGTCACCAATACTCAGCAAACCGAATACAAGCTACTCTATGTCAACACAAGCGGTCTACCGCCAGGTGAGTACGATGCTGTACCTCAAGCAATGCGCACCACCGCGCCAGACCGCTACGGGGTGTGGTCGAAAAATGGCGAACGGCTGCCCGGCTAGCAGGAGCAGGTGAGCTCATCAGGGGTGATAATTACTCTACCACCCACATTCAATCCATGCTATAATCAATCGTTGAGAGTTGTATTACTCATGCTAAAAAACACGTAAGGAGAGAAGGAGCCCCCTATGGCAACCCCCAAGAATGTCCCTCTGAAGGACTTTCGTAACATTGGTATTATTGCCCATATCGACGCCGGTAAGACGACGACGACAGAAGGTATTTTGTACCGCACCGGTATCAACCACAAGATTGGCGAAGTGAAAGGCGATGGCGATGGTGCTACCACCGACTGGATGAGCCAAGAAAAAGAGCGCGGGATCACCATTCCCTCTGCGGCGGTGACATGCTTCTGGAAGGGTCACAAGATTAACATCATCGATACTCCCGGGCACATCGACTTTACTGCCGAGGTGGAGCGCAGTCTGCGGGTGCTCGACGGCGCAGTGACCGTCTTTGATGGCAAGATGGGGGTAGAAGCCCAGAGTGAGACCGTATGGCGTCAGGCCAACAAATACGGTGTGCCACGTATCTGCTTCGTGAACAAGATCAACCAGACTGGTGGTGACTTCTACAAGTCGATCGAGTCAATCCATAATCGCCTCAGCAAGCAGGCCTTCCCAATCCACCTGCCAATTGGCTTTGAGAAGGATGTCTGTGGTGTGGTTGATCTTATCGACATGAAAGCCTACACCTATGATGACTACACCGACCACGAGCTCAAGGTGGGTGAGATCCCAGCTGATATGCTCGACAAGGCAAAGCGAGCTCGCAGTCTGCTCGTTGAGAACGCTGTTGAGGCCGATGACGACCTGATGATGAAGTTCCTCGATGAGGGTGAGGATGCCATTACTATCGACGAGCTCAAGGCAGCGCTGCGTCAACGTGTCTTGGCTGGTGATTTCTTCCTGGTGACAGGTGGCGATGGCCGCGGTGTGATCGTCGAGAAGGTGCTTGACTTGATGGTTGATTACCTGCCAAGCCCGCTTGATGTTGGTGAAATCTGGGGTAAGAACCCCAAGACTGGCGACGAAGTAAGCCGCCAGCCCGATGACAAGCAGCCAATGACCGCACTAGCCTTCAAGCTGGCTGCCGACCCATTTGTTGGTAAGTTAATCTTCATCCGCGTCTACTCTGGCGTGTTGAACTCAGGCAGCTACGTCCTGAATACCACCACTGGTGACAAAGAGCGCATCGGCCGTATCGTGCGCATGCACGCTGACAAGCGCGAGGATATCGACAAGATCTCTGCTGGCGACATCGCTGCGGTGGTTGGTTTGAAGAACACCGGTACCGGTAACACCCTGACTGACCCGGCACACCCAATTGCCCTGGAAAGTATTGAGTTTCCAGAGCCGCCAGTGTCCATCGCCGTCGAGCCAAAGTCAAAGGCTGACCAGGAAAAAATGGCACTCGCCTTGCAGCGCCTGGCCGAGGAAGACCCAACCTTCCGCATCCACACTGATGAAGAAACCGGCCAGACGATTATGTCCGGCATGGGTGAGTTGCACCTAGACATCTTGATCGACCGCATGAAACGCGAGTTCAAGGTTGAGGCCAACATTGGTGAGCCGCAAGTGGCCTTCCGCGAGTCAATCAAGGGTAAGGCTGAAGTTCAGGGTAAGCACGCCAAGCAGTCCGGCGGCCGCGGTCAGTATGGTGACGTTTGGGTACGATTTGAACCAAACGAGGCGGGCAAGGG
>CALICZ010000110.1 GCA_938049075.1 uncultured Candidatus Saccharibacteria bacterium | reverse complement strand
TTTTTATAATTTGGAGCATGGCGCTTTCTTTTTTTGCATCCTCCCTCAAGAATTCTATAGAAGTGTTCTATTTCTCAAATATAATTTTACACCAAGAATAAAACCTATGAGCGTAATAAATGCTTGATAGTCCCAACAGACGAAACAAGCAAGATAATAAACTTAAACTTATTGATATACTAAAGGAGAAGCAATGAATCAACAGTTAGAACGAGAGCGCACATTCCTCGCAAAAGAGCTGCCGCAAGAAATCAAAGCAACCAAGCCAACTCGCATTGTTGATATTTATATCCCAGACACGCCAGCGCATTCTCACCTTCGGCTCAGACAAAACGGCAAAACATATGAAATCACCAAGAAGACCTCCGTTGTAGTAGGTGATGCGTCCGAGCACATTGAGCAAACCATCCCTTTGACAGAAGAAGAGTTTGCAGCGCTCTCGCGTTGCAGTGAAAAGCGTGTTGCAAAGGACCGCTACCGCGTCGTGATCAATGACACACTCGCCGAAATTGATATATTTATCGAGGATTTGGCTGGGCTTGTGCTGATAGATTTTGAGTTTGATACAGAAGCCGAGAAGGATGATTTTACTCCACCAAGCATTGCCCTTGCCGACGTCACACAGGAGAACTTCATTGCTGGAGGTCTGCTCGCCGGCAAGACATATGACACCATTGCACCAGAGCTTGCGCGGTTTTGTTATAAAAAGCTTAATAGAGAGTAGTCCTTAGTTTATTCGGCACTCACTATAAAAATACGCACCCAGTAGGGTGAGTATTTTTATATACTGCAAGTTTTCGCTCTTTTGGTCAGTGTATGAAAGTAAAGGTTTTTATTCCGTTACGCCCAAAACCCCATCTAGAGCATAGGCGGTTGTTTCCCAGCCATTGACGGCAATGCTGTCGATACCCATCGCGCGGACTGGGTAGTCGTTGCCGCCTTCTTCGATCTTATCACCAAAGAAGAGGACTTCGCTTTTTTCTAGCCCATTAGCTTCAAGCAGCTTCTTCATGCCATAGGCTTTGTCGATGCCAGGGCGAGTAATATCGGTGCTGGTAGTGCCGCCAATACGCACTTCGAGGCCAGGCAACTGTGCCGCTACTTTGTCGCGGTAAATTGGCCGGATATCCTTGTATTTCTCTGCCCATGCATATTTTTCCTCCGGAGTGGCCTGCTGACCCAAGGCAGATATAGTGATCTGGCTCTGACGATCCTCGATAATCTCACCTGCTGGGTGCTCACACCAGATCCCCATCTCCCGTGCAGTCGACTCAAGCACACTCACGATTTGCGCCTTTTGCTCATCCGTCAAGTCCTCGGCATACTGCAGTTGCCACTCGCCTGCGTGTGGGTCGAAGCGGTAATAGCGCGTGCCACACGTCGGCATAGCATGAAACTTAGCCAGTAATTCGGGCGATACATCAAGGCGACTGGTCACCTGCTTTTGAATCTGCTTGAAGTCTCCACCAGTGATGACACACACATCATACTTCTCCAGCAAGCGCCCGAGTAGAGCCGCCATCCGGTCGCTCACGGGCGACTTCGTTACTGCCAACGTATCGTCTAAATCAAATGCAATCAATTTTTTCATGACAAATTCTCCTCTTGTAGCTAATAATGTGCCATTATCATACCATAAAATATGGCAAATACATAATGAAATAACCAGTCGCGAACATTCTACTGGACATAGCCATCGAGAACACCCGTCTATCGCACAAGCACGAAGCTATTCTTGCCTTTTTTGATCAAGCTTGGATTCGTCGCTGGTTGATCACTGGTGATTTTTGCACCATCAAGGCTAATGGCATTGTTTTTGATGAAGCGGCGTGCTTCGCCATTGCTGGCGCAAACACCAGCCTCCACCAGAGCGGTCACCACTGATTGAGGCGAGACGGTGGGGATCTCGTTAGCCAGCGCATCAAGATCTTCCTCACGCAGCGTCGATAGGTCATTGTCACCAAAGAGCACACTGGTTACTCGCTCCACACTCTCGCGGCGCTCATGGCCGTGGACGATATTGGTTACTTCTCGCGCTAGAGTCTTTTGCAGGGTGCGCGCGCCAGGGTTAGTGCGGTGGGTGTTGATCAATGTTTCGATAGTTGCTTGATCAAGTAACGTGTAGATCTTGATCAAGTCTTCGCTCGTCTCGTCATCGCAGTTGAGCCAAAATTGGTAGAATTTGTATGGACTCGTCAGCGCTGGGTCAAGCCAAACTGCACCACCTTCCGACTTGCCGAATTTCACTCCTGTCTGCTTATTAATCACGAGCGGTGCCGTCAAGACATGAGCTTCATCGCCCTCGAGCTTACGAATGAGCGACACGCCTGTCACGCTATTACCCCATTGGTCGGCACCAGCCAATTGCAGGGTCGCACCCTTCTCGCGGTACAGATGCAAGAAGTCATAACCTTGAATCAATGCATAACTAAATTCACCATAGCTAATACCTGCCCCACCTTCGCCGATCCGTTGCTGCACAAAATCGCGGTCGAGTAGCTGCGTCATACTCACGTGCTTACCGATCTGGTGCAAAAAATCGACATAATTAACGTGAGCAAACCAATCGGCGTTATTGACTACCGCAAAATCCTGGCCGCGAAATATCTGTCGAAATTGCGCCGTCAAGCCCTCAACACTACGTGCTACTGTTTCAGCATTGCGGAGATCACGCTCTTGCTTTTTACCGTCTGGGTCGCCAATCATCCCGGTTGCACCTCCCACAAGCAACAGTGGCGTGTGTCCATGGTCGATGAAGTGCCGGCATAGCATCATGACAGCCAAGTTGCCAATCGTCATGCTCGGTGCACTAGGGTCAACGCCGATGTAGAAAGTGCGTGGTTCATTGATGTCATTAACATTAGCGAACGTCGTTTGATTGATAAATCCGCGCCAGGTTAATTCTTCTGCTAAGGTCATATATCCTCCACTCTTGCTCTTTCTTATACTCGTGTATTGCTATTTATTTTAGCACGAAATAGGAGTCACGCGGCGGGAAAGACTAGCCCTACCCACCCACATAATGCTATAATGCGAAAGAATATCGTGTGTTAGAGGAATAAGAGATCGTGGTTAAAAATAATTTATCACATCGAGTTAGCGTCTACTCCAATCTTGCAGCCAAGCGCCGCACCAAAAAAGACGCCGAAGCCCGCCGCAAAGCGGAGTACTTGGCAAGCCTACCCAAGCAACCTCTCAAGCGGCTACTCTATCGGATGCATCCACGCCGGGTGGCACAATTTTTATTTAGCAAACGTGGTGCGTATGCCATCCTCAAGGTAGTTGGCGGTTTCTTCCTCGTGCTCGCCCTGATTATTGCTGGGCTCTTCACCTATTACCGCAAAGACCTCGATGCAATTCGCCCAGGCGAGATAGACAAGCGCGTCCAGACTACCGTTACCAAATACCTTGATCGTAGCGGCCAACTCCTCTGGGAAGACAAAGGTAGCGGCGACTACAAGCTTGTGGTTGACGGTGACCAGATTAGCGATTACGTCAAGAAGGCAACAATCGCTGTGGAAGACCGCGATTTTTACAACCACCATGGTATCAGTCTAGCTGGTATTTCTCGCGCATTCCTGAGTAACTCGCAGGGTAATGCTGTGCAGGGTGGCTCAACACTGACGCAGCAGCTTGTTAAGCAAGCCTTCTTTGAGAAGAGTGAAATCGAAAAACGCGGCCTCGATGGCGTGCCACGCAAAATCAAAGAGGTTATTCTCTCGATTGAGGTTGAGCGTATGTACAACAAAGATCAAATCCTTAACCTCTACCTCAACGAAGCATCGTATGGTGGCCGCCGCAATGGTGTTGAATCGGCTGCGCGTACCTACTTCCAAAAAGCGGCCAAAGACCTAACGCTAGCCGAATCAGCGCTGCTAGCTGCTATCCCTAACAGTCCGGGACTCTACAATCCTTACAATACTGCCGGTAATACTGCTCTTATTGCACGCCAGCACAAGGTGCTCGACAACATGGTAGATATGAATTACATTACTAAAGCACAAGCAGCAGAAGCTAAAAAAGTAGCTGTTCTCGATACCGTTAAACCCTTGGCCGATCAATTAGCCGATATCAAAGCGCCACACTTCGTCCTGATGGTGCGTGACCAGCTCGAAAAAGAACTGGGTAAGTCAGCAGTCGGCAAAGGTGGTCTCACCGTTACGACCACCCTTGACTCGACGCTCCAAGGTAAGCTTGAGGGCCGGATGGAAAGCATGTTTAATGGCAAACTCACGAACTCTAACTGTGGTAATACCAACTGCGCAACCTATGCTGGCTTTACCAATGGCGCAGCCGCTATCGAAGATAATAAATCTGGTCAGATCATAGCACTGGTCGGGAGCCGTGGCTTTAACCACGCTGGTTACGGGCAAGACAATGCCGCCACCGCCTTTATCCAGCCTGGTTCGTCCATCAAGCCACTGGTCTACGCCCAGCTCTTCCAAAACAAGGGCAATGGCAAGACTAACTACGGGAGCGGCTCTGTCCTCTCCGACTCAAAAATCAGCTTTGGTAGTTGGACACCGCAAAACGCCGATGGTAAGTTCCAAAACAACATTAACCTCCGCCAAGCTCTCGCTCGCTCGCGCAATATCCCCGCCATCAAGGCCATGCAAGAGAACGAGCGTAACAAACGCGGCAGTACCTGGCAGACCATTCGCGATATGGGCGACAGCGCTTACTGTACTCAAGGTGCGGACTCCCAAGCTGGTTTATCGAGTGCCATCGGGAGCTGCGGTACACGCCTCGTCGACCACGTCAATGCCATCGCATCTTTGGCGCGGATGGGTACCTACACCCCGCAATCAACCGTTCTCAAAGTAACCAACAGTACTGGCCAAGTCCTCAAACAATACACAGCTTCAACGAAGCAGGTGATCGACCAGCAAGCTGCCTACATCGTCAACGACATTCTTGGCGACTCCAGCGCACGAGCTAATCTTGGTGGTGGGCAAGACTACATGCCACAAATGAATCGCCTCAAGGCGAAGACAGCTGTCAAGACCGGTACATCAAACTCCGAGATCAACGGCAAGGTGGTAGCAAAGGATATTTGGACAGTCGGCTACACACCGACACTATCGATGGCGGTTTGGCTGGGCAACTCTGACACGTCACCACTACGCAATGGTAATTCACTCATCCCCGCTATGCTGCTCGACTACACTATGGCCGATGCCACGCAATACTACGTTAGCCAAAACAAAGCTTCGTACAGTGATTGGTTCTCTGCACCTAGTGGTATCCAGCGAATCAACAATGAAGTCTATCCATCGTATTACAATAAGAACTCCAACCGCAGCAGCAACACAATGTCATTCGATCGAGTATCTAAGAAAAAGGCCACAAACTGTACGCCAGAGTCAGCCCGCGTTGACATCCCTGTCACTCGGTCAAAGGACTCGTCAGGTAAAGAAACGGTCTCAGCTCAAGATGGCTATGATGCGACCAGCAATGACGATACTCATCGCTGTACCGACTCCAAGCCAAGTGTTTCCGTCGCCGTAAGCTCGAGTGGGCAATCGGCGACGGTATACTACCGACAGGGTAGTCATCCTCTCCAGCAGTTAGAGGTGAAGGTGGGTGACCAGCTCGTTGGTACGCGCCACGTCAGTAGCGATGGCGACACCAACGTCTCTATCCCTTCCTCTGCTGGCAAAAATTTCACTGTGACTGCCACACTGACAGACAGCGTATACTACAGTGACAAAAACACCGCTCACGGCCAACGAACGAGCTAGTGTGCTTTCTCAAAGCAATCATTTACCCCTGGGCTATATGCGCAGGTTTTTTATGATAGAGAACTTTGTTGTTTTCCTAAGAATTGCACTGCCTCTATTCGAGTACTTGCGCCCTTTTGGCTGCATTGCTTAGAAACTAGCGGCTATGCGGCAAACAATAAAGGCTCCACCACCCTCACCAACTGCCGATGCAGCTCCGGCGCTCCCGCCAGCCAGGTAAAGTTCTCGTGAGAGCGGTTCAGGGCGTTGTGGTAATCCATGGGGTTACCAGCAATATCGGTATAGACACCGCCTGCTTCCTCAATAATGATCTGCTGCGCGACGTTGTCCCAGATCTTGCTCGTTTGGTTGGCGCAGGCACCATAGGCACCCTTCGCAACCATTGCTTGGTCGAAAGCACTGTTGGAGGAGCGGAGATTACGGATCGAGAGGATGATAGTACCAAGTAACTCAGCCTCGTGCTTCGTCTGGGCTGGATCCTCAGGGTGGCCGTCAATACCATACGCAACGAGACTATTGGCAAGGTCGGTTTCACGTGAGACATGGATTTTCTGATCATTGCACCAGGTACCCGCGCCTTTGGTCGCAACGTAGAGCTCGCCAAAGGCAGGCAGGGCTATTCCACCAGCCACTGGTGTGTCGTGATCAAGCAACCCCAGCATAATGCCATACTGTGGTAGCCCCACCGCAAAGTTGCTCGTCCCATCGATCGGGTCAACCACCCAGGTGTAGCGCGACCCGTTATCGACACAGCCCAGCTCCTCGTCGATGATATTATGATCAGGGTATGCTGTGCGAATTGCGTCCGTCAGGAAATGGCCGATCTCCAGGTCGGTCTCTGTCAAGACTTGATTGCGATCTCCCGCCTTGACTGAATGAGA
>CALICZ010000109.1 GCA_938049075.1 uncultured Candidatus Saccharibacteria bacterium | reverse complement strand
GAGTAGAGCAGAAGGGCTATAGCAGACGCAGTACACGCTTATTATCTTCGCTACGTTGTATTTCACCAGTCAGCAGATTGACATCAAACGTACCGTATTCCATCTCCGATTGAGGTCTGCAGTTGACCCAGTCATCAGTGATACCCTCAACAGTAATGCCGTCAAGAGCGATTCGCTCTGTTTTCCAGCGCACGCCAGTAGAGTCAAGCGCAAGCATACCTATGTGAGTAATGAATAGAATAATACCCTGATCAACGATTGGCTTTATGGCGACAATACCATCATATAGTTCATCTATTTTTGCGAACGACTGAGGATATCGTACATCGCAAACATAGAGATCTCCTTGCTCAATGATGCACAACTGCCATGGGTTGGGAGCTGTAATTATGTCAGTAACAAGACCAGGCGATGTATCACTAGAATGTATACCAAGCGTATAGCTTAGTGTCTCGTCGACCGTGATTCGGTATGGCGTCATATAGTCTAAGCCTGTTGGTCCAACCTCATAATCAACACCAGATGAAGGAAGGTCGATTGATTCGATAGTATAGATGACAGGGAAAATGGTATTGAGAGTCATTTTTATCCTTTCTAGCGATTCTTTATCTTCTTAGAATTACGTATAAGTATACTTTATTAATTTATTGTAGCATCTTTGCAGTACGCAAATCTGCTGAATTTTCCACAACAATTTATGGTATAACCCCTGTTCTATAAATGTATGATCGCCATATGTTGCAAGATATGCTTGGAACTCAGCAAAATCTATGCTATAGTCGAACATAGGTGGGACAAACAATATGAGAACATAACGCACAGGGGGCATTGTGGAAACAATCAATTTCTACCAACTAATACGATATTATGCAGGAAAGTGGCCGGTGATGATTGTTGCCATTCTCGTTGGTATTGGGTTGGGTGCAGCCTATGCGCTGTCCATCCAGCAGCCGCAGTATAAAAGCTCCGCAACATTGCTGCTAACAGGGGTAAAGCAGGGTCAAAACACCATTACGCTTACCAACTACACCACGCTCTTTACCTCGCGGCGGGTGCTCGATCCGGTAATCGACCGTGCCCAGTACAAGGGGAGCTACGAGACACTACTGGCCAACACAACTGCCAAGCACGTAAAGAACACCGATATCATCACTGTCTCGATGAATGCTGGTGAGCCCAAGATGAGCGAAACCTTGCTCAAACAGGCGATTACCGAGTTTGAAAAGCAAACGAAAGCATTGTATGGCAAAACCAAAGTTAGCATCAAAACTGTCGACGCTGTCAATACACCAAGTGCGCCAGCAAGCATAGGGCTGTGGCAGGCAATGGCACTTGGTGGCGGTGGCGCACTGCTGCTTGCCATCGTAGGATTGTTCTTTGCCTACGACTATGCGCAATCGCAGCGCGTGGCCGAAGCAGCTGCCGCAGTTACATCCGCGGCGACCAAGGCTAAGCGCTAGTCGCGCTACCTAATAAAACTTATTTTGCTGAAGCATACAGCCGCATGGGTACGCGGCACGATAACAACACAGGGTAACAAGGGGGTATACCATGTATCGGGAATACGGAAAACGCATCGAAGATGTGAGCATAGCGCTGGCTGCGCTGGTGATTCTGGGGCTGCCAATGCTGCTAGTCGCGGCGGCGATTCGCCTCACGTCGAAAGGGCCAGCCTTGTTCCGCCAGAAGCGCTTCGGCAAAGATAAGCAGTTGTTTACAGTTTATAAATTTCGCACTATGTCTACGAAAGCACCAAAGAATATGCCAACCAATAGTTTTACCAACGCAGATAGCTACATCACACCGCTTGGTGGGGTACTGCGCAAGCTGTCCATCGACGAGCTACCCCAGTTACTCAACGTCATCAAAGGCGACATGAGCATTGTTGGGCCGCGGCCCGTCATCAAGACGGAGAAGAAGCTCATAAGTCTGCGCCAAAAATACCATGCTAATTCCGTCAAGCCAGGCATCACTGGCTGGGCGCAGGTAAATGGTCGCGACGACCTAGATGACCAGCGCAAAGCCGAGATGGACGGTGAGTATGTGCAGCGGCTGAGCTTCCTGACTGACGTCAAGATCATGATAAAGACCATTGGAGCGGTATTAATGATGAGTGGCCATACGGAAGGAAGCGAGCGGACGGTCACGGGGGTCGATAATGCTCTCGAATAAGAAGAAAGTCCTCTTCACCTCACACACTGCCAACTTCCAGAAGTTCAACCGGCCCTTTATGCGGATGCTGCGCGAACAGGGGTACGAGGTGCATTATGCCTCGATGGGTGAGGAGCAAATCGAGGATTGTGACAAGCAGTTTGTTGTGCCATTTACGCGCAGCCCTTTCACACTCAGTAATGTCCGGGCCTATCGCCAACTCAAGGAGATTATCGACCGCGAACAGTACGACCTCATCCATACTCATACGCCAGTCGGGAGTGTAGTGACGCGTCTTGCGGCTCGGCAGGCTCGGCAGCGCGGCACACGGGTGATCTACACTGCTCATGGCTTTCACTTCTTTACGGGTGCGCCACTGCTCAACTGGTTGGTGTACTATCCCATCGAGCGCCTGATGGCACACTACACTGACGTCCTCATCACGATCAATGCTGAGGATTATGCTCGAGCCAACCGCCACTTTGCCACCAGTGTGGTGTATGTGCCGGGGGTGGGGGTAGATCCAGCGCGGTTTACACCTAAGTTAACTACAAGAGAAAAGCATGCCTTACGGCGCTCACTCGGCTTGAAGCAGAGCGACTTTGTGATGGTATATCTAGCGGAACTGTCAAAAAGAAAGAACCAGCTGTGGCTTCTAGCTGCACTACGCCCTTTGCTAGAGGCGAATACTGAGGTTCATTTATTACTGGCTGGTCAGGATTCACTACATGGTCAGATAGAGCGATATCTCGCCCGATATTGCCTAGCAGGCCATGTACATCTATTAGGCTATCGTAATGATGTTCATCAATTACTCCAGATTGCTGATCTCTCTATCTCAAGTTCGAAGCAAGAGGGACTTCCTGTTCACCTTATGGAGGCGATGTTCGCTGGGTTACCTATTATCACCACACGCTGTCGCGGTACGACAGAGTTGGTGAAAGATAATAAGAATGGATTCGTGACAAACTTTGACAAGCAGGTTTTTTTGCAACGAGTAGAGCAGATTCGTCGAGATCCAAAGCTAGCTCATCGACTTGGTGAGCAATCAAGGCTACAAGCACGCCAGTATGACCTTGCGACTATTTCGCGCACGATGAAGGAGATTTATAATGGGTAATCTCGAAAGCCTCTTTTTCTATATCATTGCCTTTGCGCTGTCTGCCTATCTTGTATCGGTTGGATTTCGATCACGGCAACGATTGTTTTGTATGCTGGGGCTACTTATACCAATAATTATTGGTGGTTTTCGATATGGGGTGGGGACAGATTATTTTAATTATATTGATATATTTTCTGAACATGCCAAAAATGGGTTTGATGGCATCGGAGGTATCGAAGCGGGATACATTGCTCTCGAAAAGTTCTCATCACTGTTCGCAATGTATGATACTCGAGTCCTTTTTGTAACAACAGTACTGCTAACGATCGGATTTTTCTACGCGGGGCTTGTAAGATTCAAACCGCAATATCCTGGACTTGTAACATTCTTATACTTGATGACAGTGTTGCCTATGTCGCTCAATGCTGTTCGTCAGGGTATTGCAATATCAATTGTTTTCTTGGCCTTGTCGTATGTAAGAGATCGACGGTTTATGCTATTTACACTGTGGTGTATTGTCGCTGGTCTGTTTCATATAAGCGCACTTCTTGTGATACCGTTCTACTTCATCATACGAATCGGTACGATAAACACTATTCGTCAGGTAACATACTCACTAAATATGCGTTATATCACAAAGTTTGTCTTGATGTTGGCTATCGCCATTGCCATAACGATAAACGCATTGAACCTCGCGCTATCGCTGCCAGGATTTGGTAAGTATGAGCTATACACATATGTTAATGAAGATGGTGCAAACCTCATTTTCTATTGCAAGCTAGCTTTGCTGGTAGCTATTTTTATACTGTCGAAATATGTAATCTTGCGCGGTGATATTGCATACAATACGTTTATTATGGCGGGTGCTACTACGGAAATAGTTCTTTTGCTACTTGGGTTTGTATCACCGTTTATAAAACGTCAAGCGCTCTATTTCTCGCTGCTTTATATTATATTGTTAACGCTTATACCAAGAGTAAGCTCAGATAGGATGAGGAAACTGATACTGTATAGCATGGTTGTTTGCTATGCGATTGGCTTTTTTGTTGTCTCATACTTCATCCTCGATCAGTCAGATATTATACCATATCAATTTAGTATCAGTGGGGAGGTCTAGATGGTTCAACCGAATGTCTCGGTCATCATGGCAGAGTATAATACCAATAATGTTGACTTAAAGGTTGCGATAAAAAGCATTTTGAACCAAACATATCGTGATTTTGAATTTATCATTGTCGACGATGGTGGAAAGAACGACTTAGCGGCAATCAAAAAAGAGCTTGGTAATGATAAGCGAATACGCATCATCAAGAATCCAGAGAATAGAGGCCTTGTGTATTCTCTCAATAACGCGATTGCACATGCAAATGGTGAGTATTTGGTGCGTATGGATACCGATGATATCGCTAAAAAAAATAGAATTAAGACACTGTATGAATATAGTAAAAAGCACCCTGAATTTGCGGTTGTCTCTAGCCGAGCTATGGAGTTTTCTGGGGATGAAAACTATGGCACGATTGGTTCGAGGGGCGAAAAAACAAGACGAGAAATAATGCGTGGAGACGTGCCCGTCCATGCCGCTGCTATCATAAAGAAGGCTGATATACAGCAGATTGGTGGATACAAGGACTACAATCGCGCTGAGGATCTTGCACTGTGGTGCGATTTGCTCTTGGCAAACAAACGAATGTATATGCTTGACAGTATATTATACTTGTATCGAGTTAATCCAAATGATTACAGAAAACGAAGACTGCGCCATCGAGGCGGAGAACTAAAGGCGCGTCTCCATTATTACCCATTGCTAGGCGCTGGACCTATCGAATATATTCGAATTGTAAAGAGCATATTAGCTGGTATGGCACCTACATGGATGATTCGGCTATACCGCAATAAAAGATTACAAGGAAGAAAGTAAGTGTGTATGCAGAAAGATAAAAAACTTCACATCCTGCATGTTGTTGCAAGTATGAATCGTGGTGGAGCAGAAACATTTGTGATGAATATCCTTCGTACAATTGATCGAGATAACTATCGGTTTTACTTCCTGTGCTTTAGTAATAATCACTTTGACTACGAAGATGAGATAGAGCAATTGGGTGGAACAATTGTCCGTATACCTGACATTAAGGACGTTGGTATAATCGCTTATATCCGAGCAATTAAGTCTGTAATAAAGAAATATCAAATAAATATTGTTCATGCACATACATACTATAATTCAGTCTTTGCATTAATTGCTGCAGCACGAGCAGGTGTGTCGATGAGAATTGCACATTCACACTGCACGCAATCTGAA
This sequence comes from uncultured Candidatus Saccharibacteria bacterium, assembly GCA_938049075.1. Lineage (GTDB taxonomy): Bacteria > Patescibacteriota > Saccharimonadia > Saccharimonadales > Saccharimonadaceae > Saccharimonas. The sequence continues at coordinate 1,075 of CALICZ010000109.1, read as the reverse complement.
GTTAACCCACCACTTAAAAAAAGAATATATTTTACACTAGCAAGGTTTACCATTGGTCTGTATGCAACAGAAAAAATAGCATGCGCAAAAGATGCGGGTCGTGCACTGTTTGGGTGTCGGCCATTTACAGTGATTAATAATGGAATAGATTTGCAAAAATTTGCTTACAGTGAAACTATTCGTCGCGATATACGCGAAGCGTATAACTTGCCGCAAGACACAACTGTATTGCTGAATGTCGCGCGATTTTACGAAGTGAAAAACCATAATTTCATTGTTGATATCTTTGCTCGATACCATAAAGAGCAGCCCAAATCATACTTGCTTCTGGTTGGAGATGGGCCGCTACGTACAGCGGTTGAAGCAAAAGTTGCACAACTCGGTCTTTCTCGCTATGTGATATTCACAGGGGTTGTCGCAGATACAGAGAAAATGTATAGCGCGGCAGATGTGTTTGTGATGCCATCCTTTTTTGAAGGGCTTCCTGTTGTATTGGTTGAGGCGCAGGCAAACCGATTACCATGTGTTGTTAGTGATACGATTGATCCTGATGTGAAGATGAGTACGCGAATGGCTTTTGCAAGTCTTGGGCATGGTGCTACCTCTTGGGTGAGCGAAGTGTCACGTGCTGTACGAAAAGGCCGAGCAGACGTCGTAGCAGATGAGCTACGTTATCAATATGACATCAACCATATTACAAATCAATTAGTAAATATATACAAAGGAGTGCTTGATGGATAAAAAACTATCAATCATTATGCCTGCCTACAATGTTGAAAAATATGTAGGCAAGGCAATAAGCAGCATCCTAAGCCAAGACTATAAGAACTTAGAATTACTTATTATTGATGATGGAAGCACTGATGAGACGGCTAAGATTGCCAAGAGATATAGTGCCAATGATGTACGTGCTATAGTTCTCTCAAAACAGAATGGAGGCCTCTCTGACGCGCGTAACTATGGGCTTGAGCGAGCCACGGGTGATTACGTTTTGTTTGTCGACAGTGACGATTTTATTGAGCCAAATACCATTGGTAAGTTAATGAAATATAGCAATGATCATGCGCTTGATGTT
>CALICZ010000108.1 GCA_938049075.1 uncultured Candidatus Saccharibacteria bacterium | reverse complement strand
GTGAGTTGCAGCGGCTCTGGGGGCAGTTTGCATCCGCAGGTCTCGTTGTTACAGATCGGCTACATGGCATGATCTTTTGTGCAATTACTAATACACCATGTATTGCACTCAACAATAGCAATGGAAAAGTGCAAGGGGTGTTTAATGAGTGGATAAAAGGGGGTTATCCTGTTATGTTTGCACAAACAAAAGCTAGTGTCCAAGCTAGTGTTAACGATATAATAAAACAGCAAACAAAAACACCACACCAGCCGTTTTATATATTAAAAAAATCAATCGAATAAAAAATGAAAGAATAGCATAAACCTAGCCTAGCCCATGTCAAAATCAGCCGCTCTCATCAAGAACACCATTGTCATTGCACTTGGCAAAATGTCGACACAATTTATTAGCTTCTTATTGCTACCGCTGTATACGGCACATCTCGCAGCGGGAGAGTATGGTACAGTTGATTTAGTTGTCGTGATTGTTGCGCTTATAGCGCCAATTATTATGCTCTCGCTTGAAATGGCGGTGTTTCGTTTCTTGATTGATGGGCGAGGCAGCAAAACGCAGCAATCGACTGTTATTACTAATTCGCTTCAGATGGTGTTGGTGAGCACAATGCTGATAGCGTTTGTATATAGTATCGTTATGCAATTTATTGCGATTCCGTATGGCTGGTTAGCGCTTGCGGCGGTTGTTGCATCGATAAGTTCCAACTATTGCCTGCAAGTTGCACGTGGCTTCGGTGACAATGTGAAATATGCGCTTGGGAGTCTCGTTGCTGGGGTGACGACTGTTGTGCTCAATATCCTCTGCATTGTCATTTTTCAAATGGGGGCGACTGGTATGCTCTTGGCGACAGTAATGGGCAATGTACTGTGTGCACTATATCTTGCTTATGCGCTACGGTTATATCGTTATATTGATTGGTCGCTTACGAGCAAAAGTAAGAAAAAGGAGCTGCTGAGCTACTCATTGCCGCTCATCCCAAATAATGTCTCGTGGTGGGTGGTGAACGCAGCCGACCGGATGATTATTACGGCCTTTCTTGGTGTTGCAGCCAATGGTATTTATGCGGTGGCGTATAAGTTTCCACAGATGTTTGTTGCGTTGTATAGCTTTTTTGCATTGTCATGGACGGAGTCAGCAGCAATGCATATTCGGTCAAAAGATCGTGACGCTTTTTTCTCGCAAGTGGCCAATATGAGCTTGCGCGTATTTGGTAGCCTTGGTGTTATTCTCATTGCTGGTGCGCCACTATTTTTCTCTATTATGGTTGATGAGACATATCACGATGCCAAGCGCTATGTGCCACTTTTGCTGATCGGGTCACTATTTAGTGCAATTGTTGGAACCTACAGTGCAATCTATGTTGCCAAAAAGGAAACAAAGCAGGTGCTCTATACTTCGCTAAGCGCTGCAATTATTAGTGTTGGATTATCGGTGGTGCTGATACCACTGATTGGACTATACAGTCCAGCAGTTGCGCTGATCGCCGCGCATATTACTGTGGCAATCTTCCGCCATCGTGACATAAAAAAATCAATCAATATTACTTACGATTATACAACAATCGGTGGAGTGACGTTGCTCTATGCTGTTGCAATTACCCTCTATTATCTAGACTCTGTTTATGCAGTAGTAGCTAACATAATTGTTACGGGTGTAGGCGTTGTTATTATTAATCGTCATACCCTGCGTACTTTGCAGCAGACACTCTTTCGCAAGATGAAAGGTCTCAAACAAAAGCAGGCGGACAAGTTGGCTCAGGCTTGGGAGGCAGATCATGGAGCGGAGTAGCGTATGGCACTGGCTCTGCACGGCTACATCAGTGCTCTGGATGCTCGTTATCTTCGTTCTCTCCAATCAGCCTGCTGCTATCTCTAGCGGGCAGAGTGGGGTGATTGTTGGGCATTTGCAGCAGGCTATGCCAGGAGTGAGTACAGCTATCTTAACGTTTCTTGTGCGCAAGAGTGCTCATATTATTGCTTATTTTATCCTTGGTATATTGATGTATCGTGCATTGCGCATCAATATACGTCGCTGGCGAACGCGCACTGTGGCGAGCTTTGCCTTGCTGAGTTGCAGTCTCTATGCAGTGACAGATGAGATCCATCAACTCTTCGTACCAGGGCGCAGTGGTGAACTGCGCGATGTAATGATCGATAGCATAGCGGCACTGGTGGGAGTGGGACTATGTGCGTGGCTGATGCGCCGACAGGTATAGCGCGTAAAAACTATTAAGCGAAGTAAACAGGAAGAAAATACAAAGCTCATAGCTCGTGTATGGTTGTATAATGACAAAAGATAAAATTATAAATGCATCTGATTGCAAGGAAAAAATATTTATGAATGATGACTGGGAGGAAAATTTTTATAAAGAAATCGAGAAGTTGAGGGAACACGACTTAGAAGTTACTCGTTTTGCAGATGATAATACAGGGTGCTCTATAATCGGCAATTATCAGAAAGAATACAAAGATAATTATGAAGGAATATTGGTTCCTTTCTCTAGAATTTACGTTATTAAAGACAGTGCAAAAGATGAAGGTCTTGCCCAAATAATATTTGATATACATGTCACAAGAAAGGTTGCAAGATGCTACGACCCTAACAACGAATATGATTATGTGTTTAGTAATTTACCAAAAGGGTTTATGGCTCCAATAAATATCGTTAATGATAAAAATTTTTTTGTGAGTCTTAAAGATGGAATGATTTATGAAAGAGCCAAAAAAGGACTTATAAAAATAGATAGTTGGTATCTATATGAGAGATTCTACAACGTTCATATATCGAGTGTTTATACATTCACCGGCCTGTATAGGCGTTTGAAAATGTTTACCCTTCGTACTTTACCGAGTTGGTTTTTCATAATAATTGCACTTGCTTGCGGCTGTATTTTTTTTCTGCTGAAGGGACAGGTATTTAAGTATAGTGTTTACGATGTCATTAAGTCTCGGTATCTTGGAAAGGGCAGCGATACACAAGAGCGACGTGAGACACAAATGCCCGAACCTACAATCAATTTCTTTGGTTATAAAGTTGCAATTTGGACTGTAGGTTCTTATTCATTGGTTGTTGTTTTAGCTGGTGCTATATTCCAAGATACTCTTCAAATAATATGCCCACCAAATAATTCAGCGTATGCAACATTATCTACTGCTGCACTTGCTATATTCAGCATCATCGTGTACGACAGAGTATTACCTAAGATTCTAAAATGTATTGTTAAGAAAAGTAGCGAGTATTCATACGATATAGGAAATAAAGGCGTCTTGTTTCATGTATAAGAAAACAAAGGAAAACGTTTAGTTCATAAAACCTAAAAATGAAACAAACGTTTGCTAATTGTTCGATATAGTGCTACACTGTCGTAGGGGGTACTGATAAGGTACTTCGAACACATGTTAGCACAGAGGTAGCTATGGGTTAGGCTACTAGTGCAGCGATCAGCCGTGGGCGCTATCGCCAGTTGGCAACGGATTTGCCAGAGGTCTCCACCAAGGTGGATAGGCGCGATGGGTGATCATTCCTCCTCTTTTGCTCATGAGCGAGCCATTATGTTTGCGTTTCTCTCGTAGAGAAAGCGCTTTATTCTAAGCAAAGCTTAGCGCTATTTCCTTTTTTCGCTAGCAAAATACCGCAGTCGATGACGCTGCGGTATTGCTTATTTACACTAGTGGTCTTGTCTCTGAGAAGCTCTTTTGTAAGAGATATAGATAATCTTATTTGTCCTGGTAGCGTCGGACAATTGGTGCCGCAAGGTACAGCGCTCCGGGCAGGGTAAGGAGCGCACCATCTCGCCCTAGCCAGTATAATATGCCAGCTACCACAAGATGGAGCGCGATGATTCCCGCCGTCAGCCACGGCAAGAAAGCTCGTGGTATGCGCGGTGCAAACAAGAGATAGAGAATACCGCCAAAGCAGTCGAGTGCTACAATAATATGGACAAAGGGTGGGGTCATGATCAAGTCTCCTTTCTGCTAAAGCGGCAATTGTAGCCTAGCATACTGCGATTATATGATGCTGTCAAATGATTAATGTGCAAATACTATAACCTCTACGTTTCTACTTATTTTACTTTTTGCACTATTTCTTCGAATAGTGAATGAGAATAGGCCACCCTAATCTGTTTTGAGTTCTAGTGTAAAGGGATAAGTGGCTTTTATTATGTCAGAGAAGAGGGTGATGAAGGGGGGCGAGAGTTAGATAAGATTCTCGATCCATCGCTCAGGGTACACACTTAGGCAATCCCGCCTATGTTTCACTATTTGGCATTATGCTGCTATAATATGTACGCAATGAATAACTCTACAAAACGTACAAAGATACTGGCTACTCTGGGGCCAGCCACCAACACACCAGAGAAAATAGAAGCTTTGATTCGGGCGGGTGCCAATGGCTTTCGTCTCAACTTTAGCCACGGCTCGTACGAAGAGCGGCTTGATCAGATTGCGTGGATTCGCAAAGCAAGCGCTACTGTTGGTCGCACTGTCGCTATTTTGCAAGACTTGCAGGGGCCAAAGATTCGCCTTGGCGTACTCAAGGATAACCACTTCGACATTGCGGCAGGCGATGAAATCATCCTTGACCATGCGGTAGAGGAGCACGATGGCAGCAATCGTCTGCCTATTCAGTACAACCTTGCCGACAAGGTTAAGGTGGGCGAGCCTGTCTATCTCTTCGACGGCAAATTGCGCGGTGAGATGACCGAGCGCGTTAGCGATACTGCTATTAAGGTGCGCCTGAGTAATGATGGTTTCTTGATGAGTCGCAAGGGGCTCAACTTGCCAGACACCGACTTTGGTGGTGACATTCTGACACCAAAGGACCTGGCTGATGTCGAATTTGGGGCAGACAAAGACATTGACTTTGTAGCACTGAGCTTCATCCAGAGTGCGGAGGATATCAACAACCTACGCCAGATTTTGCTAAGCCATGGTTCGACTGCACAAATCATTGCCAAGGTCGAGACCAAGGCGGCTATCGAGCCAGAAACACTCAAGGAAATCGTCAAGGCGGCTGATGGTGTGATGGTTGCTCGCGGTGACCTCGCGGTCGAAACGAGCCCAGAGATTGTGCCAATCGTCGAGCGCGAAATCATCCGTCTCTGCCGCAAGTATGGCAAGCTCTCGATTGTTGCGACACAGATGCTAGCCAGCATGGTCGATAATCCCGAACCAACCCGGGCTGAGGTAAGTGACGTTGCAACTGCTGCCATCCTCGGAACAGATGTTGTGATGCTTTCTGACGAGACAGCCAATGGTGACTACCCAGTTGAGGCTGTTAAGATGATGGCTGACACCGTGCGCTACACTCAGTCGCGCTGGCCGATGAATGACATGCCCATCAAGGAGGGTCGTACCAACCGCCGGCTCAATGCGATTGCTCATGCTGCCGTTGATGTTGCTCATAAAGTTGATGCAACAGTGATCGTCGCCGAGACACGCTCTGGTGCAACTGCCGCACGTATTGCCGCTTGCCGCCCAGAGCTACCAATTATCGCTGTGGCATCAGATGCTCGCGTGGCGCAGCAGCTTGCCTTGTCGTATGCAACGCGCAGCTTCGTCCGGCCCGACAGCCAGCAGCTTGGGAGCGACCTAACGCGCGAGCTACTCAGCCAAGGTGCCTTCGGTGATGTCTCATCGGTTACTGCTGTTATTATCAGTGGTCGCCAACCTGGCGCGACTGGTGGGACAGATACGCTGAGCGTCCGCACCTTCGAGCGCTAGGCTTTGCTCAAGCAACCAACAGAAGCACCCATCTATCACTATGGTGGGTGTTTTTTGTCGGCGAGAACAGGACACTATTTGTGTAACGCTATCTGTCCTATTCTTCCATAAGGGGACATAGGCAAAACGTGAGATGTTCTGAGCTATTTGTAGTCAAGGATTGATACACCAAAGGATAAAGAGTGATAGTAAATCATTCATATTTTGTCTCCCATACGGTAGTGTTGTGTGGATAACATCATACGTGAAAAAAGTAGTGTAAAAATAACATCATACATGATAAGTACTGATTGCAAAGTTATCAGGCAATCGACCAGAGGTGGACTATTGCCTAGAGCGCAACACGATGGTATGAATAGAGCAATCGGTGGATTGATACTTCGCACCAAATAAGCAAGGTGAGTTGCACCACAATGTGAAATAAGCTACACTAGAGAAAACAACATAAGCGATACATTGTGGGCATACGATTGATCAACAACTGGGGTAGTATCCAAAACTCGATACGAGGCTCCGATTCGTTGTATCAGGGTGTGGACTGGTGTGTACCACACAAAAACTGTAGCGTTTATATAAAAACAAACAAAGGAAACCGTTCATGCCAGATATAGACTTCGACGAACTCGACCGCGCGGTGCACGATTTGATGCGCCAGTCTGGTCAGCTGCCAGCGACGCTAGATAAGCCGTCTGAAGCGCCAGCCGCCACACCAAGCAAAGATTCGGCCTCATCAAGCGCTCAACAAGCTACATCACTCCAACAAACAACGCCAGTAGCAACTTCAGCTCGTCCTGAGGCAAGTGATGGTACGCAAAGTGCAAGCACTTCGAGTGTCCAGGATAACAACACCTCAACAGGTTCAGTGCAGCAGGCAGACTCACCAGATACTGCAACGCCAGCTAAGCAGTCACCTGCATTAGCACCTCGAGGTAATACTAATAGCACTAATGAAACGGTGCAGACTGATGATAGTACCACAGCCACTGATACTACCTCTGTCACCGATACAAATAGCACACCAGCTCGCCGCCGTGGCGTGACAATTATGCCACTGTCGCAACAAGCGGACGAAGCGGAGCCAGCAGGGGAGTCATATGAGCCAGTTGAGCCTGAGCCAGCTGTCGACCGTGCCCGGGCGCTATCGGAGTCGGTCGTCGCATCGGAGCGTGAACCAGCTTCGATACCTACCACGCCAGAGCAAACTGATACAGATGGTACAGAATCAGCTCAAGTGACTCCGCTAAATGCAGCAACACCAGCAGCGCCAACAACAGAAAGTGTATCTCCTCAGTCTCAGCCAGCAGCGATCGTGACGGTTGACCCTGACGATATTATTACCCCCGCCAGCGACGATGATGACGAGAGTGACGACACATATACCGATCGAGCGCAGTTCTTTGGCGGGCCGGCAGCGCGGCCGTTCTTTACACCGCCCCGCGCAGCAACGCCAGCAGATGATGTATCATCCACAACAAATTCAGATGCATCAGCTCCTATAGCAGAGACAGACAACATCGCGCCGTCAGCTCCGAGTGATGGAGCAGTGAGTGACGAAACATCTGCTACAGCTGTAGAGGAAGAGGTGCCAGCGACGATCGACCAAGTCGAGTCATAGATGCCAACGATGCCGTATCAATTTGCGGGCGAAGATGCTGAGGGTGATGATGATGACGATGACGAAGCGCTTGTCCGTCACCTCAATGAGGTGAATCACACACAAGATAATGCGACTGAGCCAGCGCAAACATCCGTCGGTGATGATCTTGATGACACATTTGCCCCGCAACCACTCATCATTCCACCGCCAACAGAAGAGGAGGGTAACACGTCGCTACCCCCCGCCGAAACGGTGGTGCAGCCAATGAATGATACGCATACGGCTGATGATGAGGCATCTGTCATAGCATCACAAGATGAGCCTGATGACACAGCTGATACTCGCGGTGCTGATGACGCTAATGATGATCGCTTGCTCTATGCACCAGCGACGCCAGTAAATACAGATGTACCAGCAGCGTCGAGCGGTGGTGATACTTCTGATAGTGACGCAGCGCAGCCGCTCGACGAGCCAGCGTGGCCTGAGCTACAATATGATGAGCCAGATAACATGCTAGGCGCGCAAACTCCTGACGCAGACCACACTGCACCTGCGTGGCCAGAGGTAACGGTAGAAAGTACAAGTGTTGTGGATGATAGCCAGGTATCAGCTCCGGTGGCTGATGCGGATGTGCCGAGCGAGCATGAATCGTTTGATGGTGAGAGTAACTCTTGGGAGGAGCCCACTACTATGCCAGCTCAACCGCAAGCAGGTGATATCGCCTCGGCAGAATTGCTGACGGCCGAGCACACTATGCCTGATATGGCAGCAACCAATGACAGCCCATCGCCACAGCCAGAAGAAGCGCTCGCTGAGGATGCTCTACCAGAAGCTCACGTTGATCGCCCATTGCCACTACTTGATACTTATAACGAACGTCGTAGTAGGGCTACTGAGCCATACTTTAGTGCTCCTTCTTCGTCTGAAACATACCGACAAGAGGAGGCGAATACTGATGATGTAGTTGACGCTGCGCATAGTGTGAACGATGCCGTCCAGAACACGCCAGCAGTGCAATCATCAGGTACTGCTGATAGCCAAGTAGAACAGCCATACGCACCTGCTCCACCACTGTTTACACCAGCTGATGATGTTGTCGCCAAGGCGCAGCAGATCATTGCTGCGAATCCTGAAATGCCAGCCAATGACGCGCCAGTGTCTCTGCAAGAAGAGGAAGATGTGTCCAAGAGTGCATCTGAGGCGGTACCAGTTGCTCTCTCTCAATCAGCCGACCAACAGACTAAACCGTCAGTTGCCAGCGCATCGCCCGCACATACTGCAGACGAGACAGCGTCAGCCGAGCCAGATAATGATCACCCAACCACCCCAGCCATTCAACGTCCACGTGGTCGTTTTATGGATATTGTAGGTGGAGCAGCTCCAGCTGCTGCAGTTACTCAAGCGGCCCGCCCACGAGTACGCCGTCAGGGTGCGGTGGTTGAGCCGCTGACAAGTAGTGCACCAGTGGTTGGCATGGATATTCGCCCTGCGCCTGGGCATGAGCCAGCGCAGCATCACCTCGGAGCAGTGCAGAGTACTCCTCCGGCAGGTGATGAGGTTAAAGCATCTGATGTAGTAACGCCTGATGGAACACCCTCCGCAGAGACACTCGATCTCCAGCCTGGCGATGAAAAGCCGCTAAGCTACACACCATTCTTGCCCGATGCTGAGACGAAGGTTGATAAGCGCCCACTGGGCGGTGCTGATACGCTGGTGGGCGATGCACCAACATTAGCCGACACTGTCCCGATGGGGATGTATCATGATGAATCTGGCGCGCTTGGCGTAACTCTGGCTGATAATAACGAGCCATCGGCACCGCCACACCTTTTTGCGCCGCATAATGAACATGCATCAGCTGAGCAATTCATTGATGCGCTAACAGATACGAGCGAGAATGCGCCATCACTCTATCCAACCGATGGTCACTACCCATTGCCTGAGCAGGATACACGAGAGGTTGCTACATCGCATGATGAACTCTCATACCAAGCAGAAGACTACGACAATGCTGACCAGTCGCTCTACCCGAATGAGCAGGCTGACTCTCATGCAGTATCGGCCGATGAGATAGGACCGCAGTTTGCAGAGGATGAGATTGACCTAAGTTTGCCTGTGCCTGGCCCTGGTGAGCCAGATATCGACTACTACGGCGAAGCGGAGCGAGTCGAGGCCGAGCCAATGACAACTGCGACTGAGTGGGATGATGAGCCAGACACGAGTGACCAAGCACACGTCAATACCATCGAAGAAGCGGCTGCCACCACCCAAAATGGCGATACCGCGCTCGCTCTCCACCAAGCACTTCAGGAAGAGAACGAAGGCAATGTGGTCGCACCAATCTACAGTGCTGAAGAATTTACTCGCGCACCGAAAAAGTCGCGCCGCCGTCCCGAACAAGCTGCTGGCTGGATTTGGCTGCTGTGGATCGTCATGTTACTGGCGCTTGGTGCTGGTCTTGGTGCTGTCTATTATACACTCTTTGGCTAGCGCCAGTGTGGCGGCATCCGGTATAATAGGCTACTATGGATATACTCGATGGATTAAATGACGCTCAGCGTTCGGCAGTGGTCGCATCTGATGGCCCAGTCCTAATTCTTGCAGGGGCGGGTAGTGGCAAGACAAAAACGCTCACACACCGCATTGCTTACCTCCTGACCGAGCAGGGCGTCTGGCCGAATGAAGTCTTGGCTGTTACCTTCACTAACAAGGCAGCCCGCGAAATGCGTCAACGCCTCTGGCAGATTGCCGGGCCTACTCAAGCAAGCTCTTCTCACACACCGCCAGCCGACCAACCACCTCGCTCCTTTATGCCGTGGATGGGGACATTCCATGGTATTTGTGTGCGGATCTTGCGGCGTGATGGTGCGGCTATCAGCATTCCACCAAATTTCGTGATTTATGACGAAGATGACCGTCAAGGGCTCATCAAACAAGCGATGAAGCAGCTTTCCATTGGTACGGACAGGCTTAAACCGCGTGCTGCCAGTGCAGCAATTAGCAAAGCCAAAAATCAACTCCTCTCGCCCAGTGACTATGTGGCTAGTGCGCGGTTTCCCTTTCAGCAGGCAGTAGCAGAGATCTATCAGCTGTATGAGCAGCTGCTGGCTGATGCAGGTGCGCTCGACTTTGATGACCTCTTGCTCGAGACGGTACGTCTCCTACGCGACCACTCGGCGGTGCGTCAGCGCTACCAGACGCAGTTTAAGCATATTCTCGTTGACGAATATCAGGACACGAATGCTGCGCAGTATCAGATCATCAAGCTGCTGGTAAACCCACGCCGCAATATCTGCGTGGTAGGAGATGACTGGCAGTCGATCTATAGCTGGCGTGGCGCAGATTTTACGAATATTCTCAACTTCGAGCGCGATTTCCCGGGGGCGCTGGTGGTGAAGCTCGAGCAAAATTATCGCTCGACAGGGGCCATTCTCGAAGCTGCTGGCAATGTGATTAACAAAAATCAGCAGCGGACGGATAAAACCCTCTGGACGGCAGCAGGCCCAGGTGCACCAGTGCAAGTACAAGCTGCCTATGATGAGGCAGAGGAGGCATATATCATTGCGAGCCAGATTGCTACGCAGGTGGCGACCGGTGAGCGCGACTATAGCGACTTTGCTGTCCTGTACCGCACCAATGCACAGAGCTATGCCTTTGAGCGAGCTTTCAACCAGCACCGCGTGCCGTACCAGTTGGTTGGTGGGGTGCGATTTTATGATCGTAAGGAGATTAAGGATATCTTGGCCTATCTGCGCCTTATCTACCAGCCAAATGACCGCGTGAGTTTTAGCCGGATCGCTAATGTACCAACGCGGGGGATTGGAGCAACAAGCCTGGAGAAGTTCCTCATCTGGCAGGGCACTAGTGGGCTCGATATCATTAGTGCGCTGGTTAATGCTAGCCAGGCAGCGGCACTGACGAAGCGGGCGCAGACTGCCCTGACGCAGCTGGGTCAGTTATTACGTGGCTTCCAAGCGCAGGTTGAGGCCGCGGCTGATCCAAGTCAACTGATCGATGATGTGATTACTAAGACGGGCTATCGCAATTATATCCTTGATGGCTCGCCTCAGGCTGATGATCGCGAGGCTAACCTCAGTGCGTTATTGTCTGACGCGCGGGCCTTTGCCAGCATGTCAGACTTTCTTGAGGAAGTTGCGCTTATGTCTTCGGTCGACCAAGCGACGGATGCGCACAGCGTGACGCTTATGACGCTCCACGCTGCCAAGGGGCTAGAGTTTCCAGTGGTATATATGGTGGGGCTTGAGGATGGCCTGTTTCCCAGTGCCAGGGCACTCGAGGAGGGGCCAGCCGCACTCGAAGAGGAGCGTCGTCTCTGTTATGTCGGGATGACACGCGCTCGGCAGGAGCTCTATATAAGCTATGCGCAGAGTCGCTTGCAATTTGGTAGCCGCAGCTACAACAGCCCATCGCGCTTTCTTGACGATATGGGCATGAGCCTGTCGATGGTGCATACCGAACCAGCTACACCAGTGTATGACGACGCGTTAGATGAGGTCATGCCATATGAGGTTGGTGATATGGTGCGATCGCTCCAGTTTGGCGATGGTGAGGTGATCGACATCGATGGTATGGCAGTGAGTGTGCGCTTTGCAAATGGCTCTACCAAGAAGCTCAATATACAGTATGCCCGCCTTGAGAAAATTATTCCCTAGAACTACCCGCCATCGGCCAAAAAATGCTATACTAAAAAAATGAAAAACACACTTGTAAAGCAGCTGCGCCGCCTCTTGCCCGCAGCGATGATCCACACTCTCGAAGAAGCATATCGGCGGAGCCGTATTGCCCTGGTAGCGGCACGCTATGGCAACCCGGCCAAGCATCTGCGCGTTATTGCCGTGACGGGCACGAATGGTAAAACGACCACCGTTAACTATATCAATGAAATCCTTAAGGCGAGTGGCCGCCGCACAGCAATGTTCTCCACGGCACTGATCGAGGTGGCAGGTCAGCGCCAGCTCAACGACCTTAATGCGACAGTCGGCTCTACCGCGCGGATGCAGCAGTTCTTTGCTGAGGCTAAGCAATCCAACGTGGACTTCGTCGTACTAGAGATTACCAGTCACGCGCTTGATCAACATAAGCTTGATGGTGTGCCAATTGACGTTGCAGTCATGACCAACCTCACCCAAGACCACCTCGACTACCACAAAACGATGGAGCGCTATGCCGCCGCCAAAGGTAAACTCTTTGCCCGGAAGCCGCGCTTTATTGTGCTCAATCGTGATGACGAATGGTTTCCATTCTTTGATAAATACACAGCGCGTGAGCAGAAGATTACCTATGGCCAAGACGCAACTGCCACAGCCCGCATCACGCAGGCAGGGACCCGCAAAGAGGGTGGCAGTGCAACGGTGCTTCTTGGTGATGCGACAAAGCTGCCACTGACAACACATCTCCCAGGGATATTTAATATTTACAACATGACGGCTGCAGCGGCTGCTTGCCAATTGCTGGGCGTGGTGCCAG
>CALICZ010000107.1 GCA_938049075.1 uncultured Candidatus Saccharibacteria bacterium | reverse complement strand
CACTACGCAGCGGCAAATCTTACCACCACAGTAATCTTGTAGCACTAGAGCCGAGACAGCACACTGCCCGCTGCTTGGGTTACTCGGCGACCAATCATCACAGTAGGATGTCTCACCCGACCAGTTGGTTGAGAGAGCGTTACAGATTTTTACGACAGAGCTCGCGCGTTGCTGCTTCATATCATTACTCATAGTTTCCTCATCGCCTCCACTATCTCCTCATGAATGACACCATTGCTCATGATCGTCCCACAGATGTCTTGGTCGTAGCGCTGCTCCCTACCAAAGAGGTCGGTCACTGTGCCACCTGCTTCCTCAACGATGACTTTTGCCGCTGCAACATCAACATTCTTGCCCTTTGTGCCAGCAAAGACCGATGCGGCAAATCCACCACGCGCCACTAAGGCTGCTGCATGCGTCGTGCTTCCTGGCGCTGTAACGTATGCACCCCTCTCGTACGCTAAATCATGAATCGCCTGCATAACATCCCATTCTGCACTCGGCCACCAATCTACATTTATCTCAGTCATTCCGCTAAAACTCTTCTTATTCACGTAAATCTGTTTATCATTCAGATAGGCACCATAGCCGCGCACCGCCCAATACAAATGGTCACTAAACGGCGCATAAATCACACCGACTTCCGGTTGGCCATCAATCACTAATGCCAAAGAAAACACCGATACCGGTAGCTCCATTGCGAAGGGCACTGTGCCGTCGATCGGGTCACATACCCACACATAGTCCGAGCCACGGCGGTCACTCGCTTCTTCTCCATCAATATCGTGGGTTGGATACTGCTCTGTCACGCGTCGGATAATAAGCTGGTTGATTTCCTCATCGGCGATAGTCACAATTGTGTTGTCTGCTTTGAGGTGAGCGTCTGGCTTTTTGCCAAAATATTTTCGCATAATATCGCCCGCTTCGTGTGCTACACTTTTTGCAAAATCAAGCCATTCTTGCTGTTGATCGGTCATATCTTTCTCCATGAGTAATGTACCTTATGCTATTACCTCTGTATCATATACCCACCCAGGCTGCCATGAGCCAACTTCGCGCCAATTGGTTGCTATTGCCTCTGGCCAGGTCTTGCCATCAAGAATGACGTCTAGCGCAAGCTGCGGTGCTTCGTGCGCCACGATAGCAATGTGCTGGCCAGCATAGTCGCGCTGCAGCATCGCCACAAAGTCGCGCATGCGCGCCTCCACATCGCGGTAGCTCTCGCCGTGCGGAAATGGTGCATCGACAAAGGGGAGTAAGCTGGCCTTGAAGGCACCATCCATGCCATTATTATCACCATAATTTGCTTCGCGCAGCCGTTTATCAATAACAATCTGATGCGTCGCACCAAAGGCAAGCCGGGCTGAATCGATCGCTCGACCAAGATCCGAGCAAAATACCACAGTAAAGCTAGTATCAGCCGCTTGCTCTGGCAGCGCCTGCGCTTGCTGAACCCCCACTGCTGACAATTCACCAGGCAACCATCCAGTCGCCTTGCCAGTTTCATTATCCGTCGTCGTACCGTGGACGAAATAAGTTATTTTTGTCATACGCTTCCTCCTTGCTTACTTTGTGATACTGCGTGTCGAATCTGCGTTATAAATTCGCTGTGCTGCAACTGCTGCCAGGGCAAGAACAGAGGTTGTGGCAGTGTGTCAAAGCCTACCCAGCGCTGTTCTTTACATTTATCTGGTTCGGTAATAGAAGGTTCGCCACACTGCCAATCGCTCGTCAGCCACCACGTCACATAGTGCTTGTGGTCATCAGCAAAGATATCATTCGTGACAGCAGCAAAGCGCACGTTAGCAATTTCACAGCCTGTCTCTTCGCGTACTTCACGGATCGCTGCCTCCTCAGGCGTTTCGCCATATTCGATATGGCCACCAGGGACACTCCACGTATCAGCACCATGCGACCCCTGTCGTTGCTGCATCAAGAACTTCCCATCACGCAAGATAAAGACACCTACGCCAACACGTACCTGCGGTGATTGCTCTGCTATATACTGTCGATTCATCTCGTTACACCCTCCTTTATAGCCTTGTACACTCCCTGCGCCATTCGCCTATGCCCTTGCAGCGAGAAATGGATACCATCAGGCGCATAGTCATCATTGTCATCAAGCGGATTACTAATGGTTGTGTGAGCAGTACATAGCTTTTCGTTGATGCAATGTAGCTTACTAGCAAGTAGCTTATAGCGCTGAACTGGCGCAATAGCAGGCGCAATATACCACACGCTGCCACTACTAGCCATATCATTCTCGCTATCAGCTGCATAGGCCCGCGTGTAGGTACTATACCACTGTAAATCAGCCACAATTTGCTCATCTGGGACTCTCTTATGAGATGCATCATTCACGCCAAGCGCAATAATCACTCCCTCCACCGGGCTAGCCTCTCGCAGTGCTATTTCGTAACCAATCTTGCCACCAAGATATGGTGCTTGCTCTGCATACTCCCCTGCTGTCCGTCCACACAGCCCTGCTTGAATAATGTCATACTCATCACCGAGCAATCGCTGGAGGATATTCGGCCATTGCTGCTCGGTAGCATAGCGCCCCAACAGAGCACCATTCTCGCCAAAGCCCTTGTCGCCCCAGACGTTCGAGTCACCATAGATAAGGATTCGCCCAGGTTGCATCACCCCTTACCTCGCACTTGCTTTGTCATTAAGTAGTACTCGCCAGCCTCGTCAGTGCCATCTGTCCGGTGGTATATACTGGTGAAGGTTGGCTTGTCTGCCACTAATCGATACATATAGCCACGCTTCTCGTAGATACCCATCGCCATTTTGTTGGTAACATCCACCGCCAGGCCAACTCGGTCAAACCCCTGCTGACACGCTTCGTTCTCCGCTGCAGCGAGTAACTGCGAGGTAATACCACGACCACGATACTGCTCTGCCACCTCAAGTGCATTAATCTGCGGCAAGTCAGAGTACTCATCTTCAATCCTCACTGACGGCTCATCAATCTCAGGTCGCTCGGTCCAATCATGCCGCAGTGTCACCCGTCCCACATAACGGCCGTCCTCCACTGCAGCAAACACCACCGCCTTGCCCTGCATAGCCAGCTCTGTAAGCGTTGCTTCATAGCGATCAGAAATACCCATATCTTGCTTGAGTAACGCAAACTGCTCGCTGCCTGGCAGAGCTACTGCAATACAGGCAAGTGCTTTCTCGTGTGTATGTGGCCGCTGCCAAGATTCATACATGGTTGTGCTCCACTTCTTTTCGCTTTTGGTATACAGAGTAGAGCGTTGCTTTTATTGCTGCATCAAGCGGCTGGGCTCGATACACATCTCTGTCGCTATAGCCAATTGCGCCATTATGGTTGGTATATAACGTGACATGTGGAATAATGAACTCTGCCTGAGGTATCAGTTCACGAATTGCATCACGCCACGCTTCAAGCTCGCTCCACTGGGCAAGTGCAATAATTGTTTCGCGACCCTTTGCATTATCGACCAATCTACAGAACTCACCTGTCAATTCTGGCTTTGTCGTCATCGCTGCACCAGCCGTGCGCGAGAGTCGCTCGAGCTGCTCATAGCCAGCCTCGTCCACCCCATACTCACCAAGTACCTCAACCAGTGACAGATGAAATTCATCAGTCTTTAGAAGCAATCCCGCAATCTCCCGCGGAAAATTCATGGCGCGAATCCTGTCAGTCGTATCATACATAATGTAATCATACTCCCGATCGATTGCAAAGCTCGTCACACGATTATTTTGCGGTATAGTGCTCATCCTCTTTCCTTCATAGCTCTACGCAACCTGCCGCGTGCATTCCGCAGTGGCGTGCTGCAAGGCTGACTTGTGGGCTGGCAATGGCATGGCTACTCCTTATATAATTAAAAATCACCTCTCTTAGCCTCGAGAATCCGCTGGGTATTCGCGCGGACGGTACCATCTCGATTCCAAAAGAAGTGATTCTCGCCGGAGCCCCGCGGCTATGCACATAGGCCGGGGCGCGCCGTCTGGTTCTTTCAGCACTTGATTATTGCCTTGTCGCAGCATGCGCGGCGGGGTCTATTCTTGGCTACTTAGATTCACAACTCTTTATGAAAATAACAAACCAATTTCTTCCCGCAGGCTTCGTGGGTGATGGCCACTCATTTTGCGCACCATAAGCTACGCAAAAATGCCTCTGGGTCTATTATACCCAAGGCCCGCCCGATTGAAAAGCACCCAGCGACCGCATTATTACATGCTGGTGCTACCGAGCTTTGCAATAACACAGCACACCGAGGCGCATCACTTTCATTACTCTATATGAGCACCCAGCGCCGCGCACTCCCTATAGCGAAAGCACTCCACCACATGGTCGTTCACCATGCCGGCGGCCTGCATAAAGGCGTAGCACGTCGTTGGGCCGACGAAAGCAAAGCCGTCCCGTTTGAGTTGCGCGCTCATTACCCGGGACGTAACCGTATCGGCAGGCACATCACTTGCACTCTGCCAGTGATGTTGCACTGGCTCACCACCCGCTAGACTCCATAAGTACGTCTGCAAGCTGCCGTGCTGGTGAATAGCCTGCAGCGCCGCCTGGGCATTGGTGCGCACCGCATAAATTTTGCGCCGGTTACGAACAATGCGCGTGTCGTGAGTAAGCGCCTCCAGCTCTGCATCCGTCATAGCTGCCACACGCGCAATTGCAAACTGATGAAACGCCTGCTGGTAACCCGCTCGCTTAGCCAGAATCGTACTCCAGCTCAGGCCAGCCTGCATACCCTCCAGGCAGAGCAGTTCAAATAATTTCTGATCATCATATAGCGGCACACCCCACTCAGTGTCGTGGTAGGTGCGCTCGTTATCGCCAGATTCAGCCCAGGAGCAACGGTTCATAATTATAGTATAGCAAGAAAGGCCAGCGCAGTACATCTACATATATCTTGCACAAGAATTCTGCCGCTGCATGTTTATTATGTGTATAGACGAGAAACTATGCTCGATCGGTAGAACACTATTCGTGCAGATTCTGAACATTATCTGCGGCAGTTCATTCTTGTGTGCTTTGAATGGCAAACGCATCGCCCAGCAAGCAACATGCCCTCTACTATATTTTTTGAAAGCAGCATGTTTTTTATGTGCATTGTTGCTGTGTGTATTTGCTAGTTAATGGCGAGGTATGAGCCTGCCATATACACATACGGCAAAGCCAACCAACGCAGTAGCATTTTTATAGTGAATTAACAAAAACCAGCACAGTGTTGCCTCGCCTTGCCGTACTATCTGTACTGTCTGCGGCTCGTCGCCTTGTC
>CALICZ010000106.1 GCA_938049075.1 uncultured Candidatus Saccharibacteria bacterium | reverse complement strand
GACCTTTGATAACGCGTTCTGTTTCTTCACTGATAAGTTTAAGTGTAAGCATAGCTTTTTTGATATTGATTTTCATTGTCGTATCCTTTCTATTGGCATTAGTACCATCTTGTACTACCTGTACTATCTATATATACCAAAAAATTGCCAAAATGTTAAGAGTTAACGGAGAAAATTCCCGAAAAAGAGCCTATTTTATCACAAAATGCAAATGAAGTGGATGTGAGGACAATACTTAGACGTACGTGTAGTTGGCGGTTGGGGTGGATTGATTGCCACCACTCACAAGGTTATCGACGACGAAGTTGACCATAGCATAGGCAAGAATAGCTACAACGAGGCCAATAATAGCATAGAGAATGGTATTTTTGGCACCCTGGATGCCGTTAGAGTCACCATTCGATGTGGTGTAGCGGATGCCACCAATGACGATCATAATAACCGAGACGGAGCCAAGAACAAAGAGCATCATATTAATAATACTCTTAATAGCCGTGCCAACATCAATCCTGTTCTCGTTACCACCTGCCTTGATGATACCATCCTTAACCTTACTTTGCGCAGTAGTATCTGCGAAAGTATGCAGTGGTGTGATAGCACTAGCACTCACAGAAGGGGCGACAAAGCCGACAAACAGGACTGAACAAACTCCAGCACCGAAAATTGTTTTTGCTATGATATTCATATGATCTCCTTGGTTAAATTTATAAAAGATTATCAGTTATCCAGTTAACAACACTATATGACGTGATAGCAATCACTAGTCCTGCAACTGCATAGAGAATTGTGTTACGGGCAGCTTTTACTGTCTGAGGGTCGCCCCCTGCTAGGCTAAAACGAAAACCGGCATAAACAATCATGAAGGTTGACACAGACCCAAGAATGATAAGAGCAGTATTAATACCATTCTTAACGATTGACTCGGGGGTAACACCAGCGCCGCTTGAAGTTGCAACTTTGCAGCCATCCTCTCCGTTATTATCACTAGCATTTTTACACGCTTCATTACCATGGAGCGACTGATTGACGTTAACGTGTGCGTATGATGATGTTGACAGCAGAGTTGTGCTTGAGGCTACAGCGCTAAAGCATACACATAATACAGTGCCAAGGTAGATAAATACGTTTCTCTTTTGAAGCTGAATCATGTACCGAGAACCCCGTTTATAACAGTGTTAGTGATGACGAAAGCAAGAAGAATAATAGCCAGGCCGACACATGCAGCTAATAAGGCATTTTTTGCTCGTCGAACTTGGTTGGGATCATCTTGGGAGATAACATACATAAATCCTGCAACAATGATAGCTATAACTGCAATAATGCCACCCCATATGTAGGCTACATTGAGAATATCTTTTATGATTGAGCTGTTATGAGCACTACTGTGATAGCCTATTTCTGATGCTCTAATCTCGCGGAGTTTGTCTGTTGTTGCAAAAAAATGTGCGAACATCAAATAACCCCTGCCACCATATTAACAATTGCCGCTGCAGATATTGCGATGATGAGACCGATTAACGCATCTCTGATAGTGTTTTTTGCTTTTGCCATCGATTCCGGGCTTCCAGCACTAACGATATACATGTAGCCTCCTTTAATGATAAACCCAACCGTAACATAAGCAACAACAACCATGGCCGCTTGCAGTACATTTAGGCCGATAGTGAGAAAATAAGTTTCTGTGCCTACCTTTTTTATATTTGCACAATCATTTTCATCCTGGAGGCCACGATACCAAGCTGGCATACCCAAGAAATTTGGAGGTGAGCAAGGCGCAGCAGCTTGTGCTGGTGCGGATGGAGTAATGATAGCCAATCCCACGATAACCATGAAAGCATATGCCATAACACGCCCTCTCATGATGTGATGATACCTCCTGGTACAAGGAAATTAATTACGATGCTCATTACAGCAAAAGCTAAAATACCAACAACAACATTTGTGATAATACTCTTCGCTTTTGCGGTCTGCTGTACATCACCGCTTGCACTTGAGTAGAGAATGCCAGCATATGTTAGGCCACCTACTGCAGCAACACCAACACCAATTGTTAGCAGCTTTAAAATGCCTTTCAAGGTGTTGATAATATTTTCCTGACCAAGCTTATCATTGTCTTTATTTGAGACGCACCGTACATTGTCAAAATCTAACACATTACACCCACTTCC
>CALICZ010000105.1 GCA_938049075.1 uncultured Candidatus Saccharibacteria bacterium | reverse complement strand
ATGTTTCGCAATATAACTACGTGATTCTCCATGGATACACAGGCAGGAACGACAAGAACTTTATCCCGTGGCTTAAGCACGAGTTGGAGCAGCGAGGGGCGAGGGTGCAAGCGCCACAACTCCCCAATACGGACAACCCAACAGAGGTTGAGCAGGTGCAATATGTGCTTGACCATGTGCAATTTGATGAAAACACTGTGTTGATTGGTCATAGTCTTGGTGGATTGGTGGCGATGCGCGTGCTGGAGAAATTGCCACACAAGATTCATCGCCTCATGTTGGTAGCACCAGCAGTCCTAAGACAATTTTATCAAGGAAGTGATGATATCGACACAAAAACTGGTGAGAGAAAGCGGTTTATCGATCATTTTAGTTATGACTTTGATTTCGACAAAATAAGTAGCCAGGCGGTGCATAAGACGATCTTGCAAGATAATAACGATTCAGAATCGCGCAAACCGTCCATGCGGTATATTGCTGATAATATTGGTGCAACACTGTGCAAAACAGTTGCAAACAAAAGGCATTTTGTGGCAGAGCAAGAACCATTTATTCTGGAAAAATTGTTGGCAAATGAGGATAGTGATAACGCTTTCCTTCTCGCCTGGACGACCACGCCATGGACACTGCCGGCTAACCTGATGCTGGCCGTCAACCCAGATATGACGTACTGCGAAGTGAAGGTATCAAAGGGTACAAAAAACGTGTTCTTGATCTCGGGTAAGCATGCCTATGCATCGCGTGAGTACTATCCGCAGCTGAAGCAGCAGCTTGAGCAACAGGGGTATACAGTAACGATCATTGACCACATTAACCCTGACAGCCCAGACTTAGCAGAGAATGTAGAGCAGTTTGCGCAATACGACTTTACTAATGCGCATGTGGTGACGCATTCGCTGGGTGCAGCAACATTCCTGAAATATTTGCAGGATGCTAATGTGACGGTTGCATCGCTGACGATGATTGCGCCAGCGTATGGTGTGTCAAACAGTAGTGATGAGCAATGGAAGCAAGAATCGGGCTATGTTGGTCTTACGGTTGATCTTGCTCAGGTGCGACGGAAGATTGATCAGCGGCCGATTATTGTCTATTCGGACGATGCTGAGGTGCTTAACCAGGGTTTTGCGCAGCTTGGCGCGGAACTTGACGCAGTGATGCAATATGAACCTGGTAAGGGGCACTTCTTTGCGGCGGAGAAGAGTTTGGCACCAGAGGTTACACTACCGCTAAGTGAAAAACTGATTATCGCTGAGGAAGCCCTCGAACGCACCCTGCAGGACGAAAAACATCAGCCGCTGGACTACGACGTATTGCGCAAATTCCCCGGTAGCGAACTGGTCGGTAAGAAATACCAGCCACTCGATACGGGTTCAACCTGGCCAGGCAGTGACAAGATCCACACTAT
>CALICZ010000104.1 GCA_938049075.1 uncultured Candidatus Saccharibacteria bacterium | reverse complement strand
CCAGCGGCGATTATACTGCTTTTAGTGGGAAACTAGCACGGTGCCGAATTATATAGAGACCATCCGAATAGGATGGTTTTTATTTTCGATTCGATGTTTGTGTGATATAATTTCAAGATTAGAGCGGAGAGCAATATGTTGGAACGAGAGCAGAAATATGAAGAAGGTAGCTATTCTTCCTTTGATGGGGTAAAAAATGAGCTTGGATGTTTCAAAAATCCAGAGGAGAATCTGGATGACTGTGTTCGCGGTATGATTGCAGATAAGGTAACTCCGGAAGGTATTATGCCAGATGAAGTCTATGAAATGGCCATAGAAGCAAGAAACGTAATGACTTCTATGGGGTATCAGGCAGGACTTGCCAATGATAGAGATAAATATCTCAGGATAAAAGGTAGTGAATGGTTGGTCGCTAATGCTCTCGTCAAAATGGTACCGCTTCACCCAGCTTTTATTAGAAATCCCGATCTGGCTGCTAAAGCGATAGAGGCTGGCGTTGCTATACCGGGAGCTTATACAGTCGATCCTCCAGATGACATCTTTTATGGAAGTGCGCTAGACGAGCGGTGTGATGAAAAAACGCTTATCAACGACTTGAGTCGGCTAATCGGTCATGATGAGCTATGGCACCCTAAAGTGACTGAAGAAGAAATAAGGGCAAGAGGCGATTCGCTAGTGGCGATTGCTGGCACACTCCAAGCGCTTGCTAATACCACTAGTTTGAACTCTTTTAATATACGTATGGATATGCTAGCGAGAGTGCTTTATAGCAGGGATCTTGGTGAAGATGCTAATGGACGGTGTTATGATGAACAAATAGCTAGTATATTAGCTTGTTCATTTTCTAATAAATGGCGTCTTAGACAAGCTGTTATGATGGAAAAAGATTATGGAAAAAAGCTATTAGCACAGAGAATGTTTTATGGCGGCCGAGTGCAGTGTAGATTGCTAAGGGGTGTGAGGGCTTCGTTGGAGCAAGAAGAAGAGAAAACTTGGCCAGAATTATTAGGTTTAGATAGCTAAAGAAATATCATGAGTAAGCTGTTTTAAGTTTTTTCCAAGCTGCTTTGCGCTGCTTTGGTGTCATATTTGCTGCCCATTTCCACGCTTTGTCGCTACTAATTCCAAGGCTATCCTTTGCGATATGTTCCATTATAGATTTGGCATGCTGGCTGCCAAAGCCTATTTCTATTGCGTCAACTGAAAATGAGTACACCAATCGACTCCATCGCTCGTTTAAGATTTCTTTGTTTTTTACGGTTTGCGGCCACACACGATTTTGTCCAAGCAATTTACATCCAATCAGGTTAACAAGAATCCAAAGAATAAGATCGTCGCCGGTTACTGCTGATGCGTCTAGCTCAATTAGCGCTGCCTCTTTTTTGTCAATGCCTGAGCCGAGAAACCACGTGCTGTGATCGCCAGTTACGTCGCCTACTACAATAGTAAACCCTCCGCGCAACGATAGTCCAGAAGACGTTTCAAGGCCAGAGACAATATTGTTCTCGTATTCTTTATATAACC
>CALICZ010000103.1 GCA_938049075.1 uncultured Candidatus Saccharibacteria bacterium | reverse complement strand
AGCGAGGCGGAGCAGCATGGTTGTGTCGTTAGCGAATGAGCCATCCACGGTGTAGGCAACAATGGTTAAGGTTGCTGGATCGACAAGCGGCTGGGCTAGGCTGCCAACTTTGCCGCCCATTTGTAAGCTCATCACGGGATAGTTGGCGAGTGCAGATCCGAGCAGTATCATATGTGTAGTATAGCATTGCGCCGCAAAAAGCTCCACTACGGCTGCGCAAAATGTTACTCAACAAATGGGTTACGCGAGCTAATCGGCAGTTGACTGGCGCTTTGGTCGGATTCACTGGCGGTTTTGAGTTGCTCGATTTTTTTGATGGTCGCTTGGTCGATACCATTAGTGGGCTGGGGTGGAGCAGCCTCTGACGCCTTAGAGATCGTGGCATTAAGCAAGAAGGTAATAACGGCTAAGCCACCGAAGGCAATAACCACAAAGAGAATAATGTGGTAGCGGTGGAGAAATTTGCTACTGGCGCGCCCAAGCGCGGCGAGTGAGAGATCGCTGTTCATGATCGGAGATATACCTCGATGGTTAATGTGTTACTAGTAATACTATCGGGTGGCTGGCCCTGAGCGGTGCTGCGCGAGAGGTCAACATTGGCATCTTTGTCAGGCTTTGCTCGACAAGATACATGAAGGTAAGAAGCTTGCGATACTCGACGGGGTTCTTGACGGTGACAGATGCAGTAGTCGCTTTGAGTCCGGCAATAGCAGGCAGGGATGTGCCCGTCTTGCTGCTACTCGATGAGCTACTTGACGAACTGCCCTTAGCATTGTTATCGGCAAAGGTGATGTCTGCAATAGTAATGCCAGCTTTGCGGGCAAAGTCGTTAAGGTCGTTGATGATCTGATCCTGATATTGGTAGCTTTTACTTTCGGCAGCGATCTTGGAGGCGCGCTCGACGGCATGATGCTGCGTTTTGAGCATCTTTTCGGTCTGGGAGAGCTCTTGCAGCTCAGACTCACTGGCGGCAGCTTGCGAGGCGACAGTGCTGGCATCGGCCGCAAAGCCATCAAGCCAGTTATAGGCAAGGGCAAAACCACCAGCTCCAATTGCAGTAATAACTACTAGCGACACGGCAAGGATAATCCGGAGGTTTGTCGCCGTTAGCGTGAATTTTTTGCTCATTGTTGGCCGATTCCTTTCTTGAATGTGACACTGTAGGTTGAGGTGTAGGGATAACTACCGGCGTCTTTGTCTTGCAGCGTGATGGATTGGAAGCTGACGCTGGAGAAGATGGCGGAGTCATTGAGGCGGTTGCGCAGAGCAATGGCATCGTTGTAGCCTTTGGCGCGGATGCTTAGTGTGGTGGGGGTGCCAAAGGTGGTTGGGTCAATATTAAGCTGTTCGATAATAACGTTGGGTGGAAGGCGGTCGGCAATAAGCTTGATGAGGCGGGTGTACGAGACCTGTTGGTCGAGGATGGCTTTGGCAGTGGTAAGGTTAGCTTTGAACTCAGTAGCTTCACGCTTGACGGTGGCGTATTCGGCAGTTTTGTTGTGGTTACGCTCTACGGCAGCTTGATTGCGGCCCCGCTCGGTTGCGATGAAAAAGTACACGCCGCCGATTTCAGTCAAAACGATAAAGACTAAGACAAACAGGAGTACAACATAGCGGCGTAGCAAGGTGTTGGTGCGGCTCGCAGCGAGCTGCTTTTTATACGCTGGTGGCAATAGATTAATCATTTCCAAATCTCCCCACTACTAAGGCTAGCCAGGCCTGCAACACTGATATACCGTGGCCGAAATTGCTTTTGTGGCTGCTGGAGCTTGCCAAAGTCGAGCTTTTGCCATGGATTAACGACGCGCACTGGCATGACGAGGTCGTTGGTGAAGAAGTCACCCATGCCTGGTACATTGCTACCACCACCGACGATGACGATTTGCTCGATCTTGCGCTCATCACCAATCCGGTCGTTATAATAGCGGATCACTTTGCGAATTTCGGTGCTAATGCGCTTGAGGCTTGGTTTGAGTGCCTCAGTGATGCCAGCTTGGCGTGGCCCAGGCGAGAGGCCATTGAGCACCTTGAGTTGGTGGGCATTCTCAAGTGTGATGTTGAGATGCTTCGAGATGTCGATAGTGAAGGTATTTCCGCCAATTGCTACCCCACCAGTCAGGCGGACGGCACTTTTATCCAGCACAGCGATATCGGTACTCGCTGGGCCAATATCGACGACGAGCGTGAGAAGGTTACCAGCATCAGCGCTGTCGAGCACGCGCGCAATAGCGTTAATATTAGGTTCAACAACTACTGGCACGAGTCCCACCGCTTCGGCTGCTTGCAAACAGGCGTCGACCAGCTGCTTAGGCACGGCTGACATCACAACGTTGAGCTGCTCTTTGGTGTGCTCGATCACTTCATAATCAACGTAAAGTGAATCGAGCGGCAAGGGGATGTACTGATCGACCTCCACCTGGATAGCGCCATCGAGGTGAGCTGCTTCTTTAGCTGGGATCATGAAAGTGCGCGAGTAGGTGCGGCTGGTTGGCACACCAATCACTACGTGATCGCTACCAAGGTTGCCAATGAGATGTTCGTTGATGAGCGAGCTGAGGCGCTCGGCTAGGTAGGAGTCATCAGGGTTGTCGAGGGACGTTTGGACTTCCTTGGGGTCAAGGTCGAGCGAACCATAGCCCAGTACGAGCCAGCGCTTAGAGTCGATCGACATGATTTTGATGCCTGTCTGACTAATGTCGAGACCGATGATTGGTTTGTCGCGATAAAATAACTTTGCCATGATACGTTCGTTTCCGTCATTATAGCATAAGCGATATGATAAACGCTAGCGTTTTGAGGAGGATTGTCATGGATCGATAAACTGTTGTCCGTGATGTGATAATGGCAGAAAAGACAGGTCGCTGGCCAGTGGCAGATCACGCTATCGGATAAAGAACTAATATGTAGCTGAAACGCCGACAGAGAATAGGGAATCCAGTCTTACTTAATCTGATTTGCCATATTCGAGATTGGCAACATCACCGAGGCGGCAATGAGCCCGACCATGCCGCCCATGATGACGATCATGACGGGCTCGATGATGGAGCTGATGCCATCGATCGCGACGTCCACTTCCTCCTCATAATAATCTGCTACCTTTACAAGCACGGTATCGGTCTGGCCAGTCTCTTCGCCAACGGAAAGCATTTGCGCCACGATGGGTGGGAAGAGTGGATTTTTTTCGATGATACTCGAGAGGTTGCGCCCATTTTTGACTTGCTCGGCAGCATCATTGAGGGCATTTTCGTAGACTTTGTTACCCACTGCTCGGGCAGTCACGCGGAGGGATTCGAGTACTGCTACCCCCGACCCCATCAACGCCGAGAACGTGCGAGCAAAGCGAGCAACGGCGATTTTGGTGATGATATCGTTGATTTTTGGTATCTTGAGAATGATGGTGTGGAGCCAGAGTTTGCCTGCTGGTGTCTTGATATAGCGGCGGAAGAAGTATATCCCCGCACCAAGCGCAGCAATGATGAAGATCCCATACTGGATGATAAACGCGCTCAGTCCAAGCATAAACTCGGTAATGGCGGGTAGCTTGGCGTCCGGCCCGCCGAGGCCACGCACAATGCTGCCAATTTGCGGAATAACAAAGACCATCAAGCCAAAAAAGGCGGCAATGGTGATAACAATGAGTACGGTAGGATATGTCATGGCGCTTTTGATTTTTTTGCGCATACTGGCGTTTTTTTCTTGTTGCATGGCGAGGCGCTTGAGGATATCATCGAGAATACCAGCCGCCTCACCCGCGCGCACCATGTTAATAAAAACGGTATTAAAGGTCTCTGGGTGCTTTTCGAGTGCGTCGGCGAGTGCCATACCGCCCTCGACATCGCGCAGCAAGTCGCCTGTCACCATTTGGAGGGCTTTACTACTGGTGTGGTCGTGCAGTGAACCCATGGCGCGCAGCAACGGTACACCAGCCGACACCATGGCGCTGAGCTGACGGGTAAACATCACCAAGTCTTCACTCTTGACCTTGTTGCCACCAAAGAGAGCAAAGCTGGCGCGCTTTGGCTTAACCTCTTCAGCGCTAATTGGTCGCAGGCCTTGACGGCTCAGGCTGGCTAGGGCACTAGCACGATCGGGAGCGTCGATCGTTCCATTGATGGAGTCGTTTTTGTTCGTGATGGCGATGTAGCGAAATTGTGGCATGTTATTCCTTTGTGACGCGGAGCACTTCTTCTACAGTGGTGTTGCCGCGGATTGCTTTTATTAATCCATCGGTGAGCATAGTGGTCATCCCCTCGGCGACGGCTTGGTCTTGGATTTCGTTGCTGGTGTTGCCGCCGATGATCATCTTTTGGATTTCGCGCGAAGTGCCGAGGACTTCGTAGATACCCACCCGGCCCTTGAAGCCGGTGTGATTGCATTCATCGCAGCCATTTGGGTTTGGCCGCCAGAGGGCAGCGATGGTGGTGTCCGTCGTGCCCCAGGGTGTCTCACCACCGACCTTTTGGACGATAGCCTGGGCCTCAAGCTGGTGGATGTAATAGAAATTTTGGCCCGGCGCAAGGTGGAAGAGGCGGACGATTTCTGCGACTTCTGTTTGGTTGGGTACATAGCTTTGGCGGCAGTTCATACAGAGGCGGCGCACCAGGCGCTGGCCTACCACGGCCTTAACGGTACTGGCGATAAGGAAGGGCTCGATCCCCATATCGAGTAGGCGCGGCAAACAAGTAGCGGCGTTATTGGTGTGGAGTGTACTAAATACCAAGTGGCCGGTTAGGGCAGCTTGGACGCCAAGGTTGGCTGTTTCGCCATCGCGGATCTCACCTACCATGATAATGTTTGGGTCTTGGCGCAGCAGAGCGCGCAAGCCACTGGCGAATGTCATACCAGCTTTGCTATTGGTTTGGGTTTGGTTGACGCCGGGGATCTTATACTCCACAGGATCCTCAATGGTTGAGATATTGACCTCTGGTGTATTAAGCATCGAAAGGACGGAGAAAAGTGAGGTAGACTTGCCGCTTCCGGTTGGACCTGTCACGAGGATCATCCCATTGGGCTCGGTCAGTGCTTGATTGATAACAGCCAGCGAATGACCCCAGTAGCCGAGCTGCTCGAGTGTCACTGCTTGGTTTGATTCGTCGAGGATACGCATCACCACCTTCTCACCATCAGCGATGGGTAACGTGCTGACGCGCAGGGCATACTGCTTGCCTGCGACTTTGATCTTAAAGCGACCATCTTGTGGTACGCGGCGTTCGTCTATCTTAAGGTTGGAGAGGATCTTAATGCGGCTTACGAGCGCACCAAGCACATTCTTGGGTAGGCGGTTTACTTCTTTAAGGACGCCATCAATCCGGTAACGTACTTGTACGAATTGCTCGCGGGGCTCGATGTGGATATCGCTGGCGTTGCTGCGGATGGCATATTCCAGTAACAAGTTAACCGTCTGGGCGATTGGAGAGTCTTCCGCTACCTCTGCTTCGGTCACTTTTTGGTTCGAGCCATCATCCTCGCGCTGGATGTCGATCACTTCCTTGAGCTCCTGCGTCACATCGCCGCGGTATCCCTCAAGACACTCCAAGATGTTACTACGCGGCGCAATGTAGACACGAGTGTTGGTGCCAATTTCCTTCTCGATAAAGTTGACGGCTTGCACATCGTCTGGGTCGTCCATCGCAAGGTGGATGAGCCCATTAGGGTCGATCTTGAAGATGACAGCGTTATACTGGCGCGCGATTCGCTCAGGGATGCGCATGAGGATGTCGGAGGGGATATCGCGGGGGTCGAGCTCGATGTAGGGAATGTCGGCGTAGGTGGCATAGAGCTTAGTGAGGGCACGCTCGTCGATGAGGTTGTTTTGCAGGACAATATCTTGCAGCCGCAAATTAGATGACGCAGCCTCACTCACCAGTGGTTGGAGCTGCTGGCTGGTTGCAGCGCCACTGCGCTCGAGAAGTTTGACGATAGTAGAATCAGATATATGCATAGTACTTACGCTTATTGTAGCTCATTATGCTTATGCTGGCTAGAGGATAGAGCGATATTCGTATCAACGGAGGTAAGGCTGTGCTATACTAGAGCCAGTATGCGTGTTATCTGTCAATCACTTGCTGATACGTTACAGCTTGGGCAACGCCTCGGCCAGGCATTGCGCGGTGGTGAGGTGATTGTGCTAGTAGGGGATATTGGCGCAGGCAAGACAACGCTTGTTAAGGGGGTCGCGCATGGCCTCGCCATTACCGATGATATCCAAAGCCCAACCTTTACGATTAGTCGGCTGTATCATGGGCGCGATGATATTCAGCTTGCGCATTATGATTTTTATCGTTTAGGCGATGCAGGGGTAATGCAGCTTGAGCTGACAGAGGCGATTGCTGAGCCTCGCACAGTGACTATCATCGAGTGGGCTCAGGCTGTAGCGGATGTCGTCCCACCCGACCACCTAACGATCACCATTACTGCACAGAGCGAGACAGTCCGCTGGCTGGATATTGAGGCTGGTGGCACCGTGTCGACCCAGCTTCTCCAGGAGGTCTCGGCATGATTATTTTGTGGAATAGCGCGGGGATGGTCGTGGAGCTAACATTGGTAGATGACACTGACACTCAGACGAGCTATGAGTGGCCAGCTGGTCGCACCCTGGCACGTGATATGCTGGCTTATCTGCGTGATCGCTTGGCCGAGCATGGCAAGACACTGGCGGATATAACTGGCATTGGGGCGCGGTCTGGGCCGGGGAGCTTTACGGGGCTGCGGATTGGCCTGACGGTGCTTAATACACTTGCGCACGAGCAGCATATCCCGATCGTTGGCGCGGTGAGTGATGATTGGCGTACTGTCTGCCTTAAGCGGCTAGCACATGGCGAGGATGATAACATTGTCTTGCCTCAGTACGGTGCAGCTGCACATATCACCCAGCCAAAGAAGTAGCGAGTATGAAGCATAAGGGTAATAAATTGTTACCTCTGTAAATAGATAGACCGCTATATTGCCAGTTGCGCAAATTAGCCAAAACGCGATACAATATATTAGTCTGTAGATAGGTTTAATGTTTGATAACACCGGTGTGGGCTGACGTAAGTCTGATGTAATAAGAACAACACATATCCGGAGAAAGGAATACCATGATAGAAGTACTCTTCGCGGCGATTGGCGTGGCGCTTGGTTTTGGTGGCAAGTACGCCTACGATCGCCAGCAAACCACCAATGGCCAGCGGACAATTGACAAAGAATTGGCTCAGGCCAAGCAGCAAGCGGGTGATATCGTCCTCAAGGCTAAGGATGAAGCGCTGCGGATCGAGAATGAGCGCCGCCGCGCGATGCAAAAGACAGAGAATCGCTTGCTCGAGCGCGAGGCGAGCTTAGATCGCAAACTCGACGAGCTTGATCGCCGCAGCGAGAAGCTCCGCAAGAGCGAGACAGAAGTCGATGAGCTCAAAAATGAGATCCGTGAAATTCGGGGCCGGCAGCAGGCCAAGCTCGAGAAAATCGCTGGCCTCACCAAGCAAGACGCCGCCAGTAAGCTGATGCACATGACCGAGCGCGACATTCGCCAAGACCTAACTGGCTTGGTTGATAAATTACAGCGCGAAGCAATGGACGATGCCGAGGAGAAGGCCCAGATGATCCTCGTGACAGCGATGGAGCGCATGAGCAGCGAAGTGACGGCCGAGCGCACCGTGACTGCTATTAAGCTGCCCGACGACGATATGAAGGGTCGCATCATTGGTAAAGAAGGGCGCAATATCCAAGCTCTGCAGCGAGCTACTGGTGTTGACATCTTAGTGGACGACACGCCAGGGATGATTGTCCTCAGTAGCTTTGATCCAGTGCGTCGCCAAGTGGCACGCTTGAGCCTCGAGATGTTAATGAAAGATGGGCGGATCCACCCTGGTCGCATCGAAGAGGTTGTGGCCAAGGCAAATAAGCAAATTGACAAAGAAGTCGTGCGGGCTGGTGAAGATGCGGCGCGTGAGATTGGCGTAGCTGGTATTCCAAAGGAGCTGCTCCACCTTGTGGGTGAGCTGAAGTTCCGGACGAGCTACGGCCAAAATGTCTTGAAACACAGTACTGAGATGGCCCAGATTGCCGGGCTAATCGCAGCAGAGATTGGAGCAGATGTACGCACTGTGAAGATCGCTACACTACTTCACGATATGGGTAAGGCAGTGACGCACAAAATGGAAGGCAAGCACCACCACATTGGAGCAGAGCTAGCGCGCAAGGCAGGCTTGAGCGAGGCAATTTGCCACGCCATTGAGGCTCATCACGATGATATTGAAGCTACAACACCCGAGGCCATTGTTGTGCGAGTATGCGATGCAGCCAGTGCTGCTCGGCCTGGTGCGCGCAACATGAGCGCCGAGAACTTCGTCGAGCGAATGCGCGACCTCGAGAATGTTGCGACCAGCTTCCGTGGTATCGACAAAGCCTATGCAATTAGTGCTGGGCGCGAAGTGCGTGTCATTGTCCGGCCAGAGGTAGTGGATGATCTGAGTGCCATCAAGCTCGCGCGTGACATTGCCACCAAGATTGAGAGTACTATGCAGTATCCTGGTACAATCAAGGTTAACGTAATCCGCGAGACACGGGCGATCGAGTTCGCCAAATAGGGGCGGGCGTATCTATCTCCTGCAAATGATAAACCGGTCAAGCAAATTGGCCGGTTTTTGTTTTGTAGATGTATCGTATGGGATAAGAATGCCCAGATGTCCGAGCGAGCAATAAACCCTTGTGTGCAGTATTGCATGCTTGATGAGCCTTTCTCATCTAAAGAGACAATGTATTCCAGTATCCAAGCTCACAGTATCAACGTAGCAGATGCTTTTATGTGTTCCTTAAGGTAAATGGCAGGAGCATGAGTAGATGCAAATAAAGTGAGAGTCTTAGGTGTAAGCCCAACACTACAAAAGGATTGATATGAATAAAAACTGCGTTTTACAGTGGAGATGAAGCGAGTAGGACGTAACGCCACGCGGTTACGCTACAGCAAACGGTAGAGAAGAGGAGGGTGTAGCGTTTGAGACATGTAAAACACCAAGGCTTACGATGCAACCTCGCCTTGTTTTTCGGCAACAATAACGACCCGGCCAGTCTTGGCACCGCCTAAGTCGCAGCTGTAGAGCGTCAGGCGGGCGTCTTCTGTTGGGGCTTCGATCTCAACACTGGTTGGTTTGACATCAAATTTCTTGGTGATTTTGTAGTTGTAGCGTTTGCCTTGGTAGTCGGCGAGAATTTGGTCGCCCAGGGCAAGCTTGTCGATATGAAAGAATGGTGATTTTTCTACTGTGCCACCAGGTGTTGGCTGGATACTAAAGCGGTGGGCTGCCACGACGAAGTTGCCACCCTTCTCGGGGTTGCCGTGGTCTGGGTAGCGCCACCACCCACCACGGTCGAGTGCGAGTTTGCCATTAGTACCGTACGGAATGTTAACGCCGATCTTGGGGATGATAATACGATTGTCTTTGGCTTCAGGCTTGGCAAGTGTTGCTACAGTAATTGGCTTCGTAAAGTGCGGTGCAATGATTGGTGATGTGGCGAGTAGTAGCAGATATCCCCCTGCTAGCAAAAAGAGGGCTGCGATGGTGCCAAATATCCAGTTTGGTATCGAAATACGTGGCAGGCGTGTGCCTGGACGACGCAATGTAGACGGCTGTCGCTTTGATTTATTCATTGCTAGCATAATAACTCCTCATTCCTGTCTATTATACGGCACGAGGAGCAGCACGCCAATAGCATGACCATCATGGTATTGGTAGATGGGCTCCACGCTATAGTACTAATCCGACTCTGGAGTTACTAGGTAGAAGTGGTATCTCTTATAGTAATTTGAAGAAATGGCTCGCGAGTAGAGAAGCTAGCATTGAAAAGGTTAGTAGGGAGGCGTGGTCTTAAAAGCCACCCACCTAAAGTAAGGGTGGGTGGCGTAAAGTAGTGTCGTGTGGCGAGGTAGGCTACTACTGCTTGAATGGCTGCGCGAGAGTGAGACTCTCGTCTGCCTCGGCAATACGGAGTAGCTCGTTGTACTTTGCCACGCGGTCGGTGCGCGAGAGTGAACCAGTCTTGATCTGCCCACAACCCAGGCCAACTGCCAAGTGGCTGATTGTAGTATCCTCAGTCTCGCCAGAGCGGTGACTCATCACGGTGCGCCAGCCAGCATTCTGGGCAAGTTGCACGGCTTGGATTGTCTCGCTGAGAGAGCCGATTTGGTTAGGCTTGACGAGGAGTGCATTCGCTGCGTCTTGGTCAATCGCTTGTTGAATGAGGCTTGTATTCGTGACAAGTAGGTCATCACCCACTAGCTGGACGCGGTCGCCGAGACGCTGGCGGAGCTGCTGCCAGCCAGCCCAGTCGCCCTCGGCCAGGCCGTCTTCGATGCTCACAATTGGGAATTCGTCGACAAGGGCAGCCAGCCAGTCGATCATCTCGCTACTAGTCAGGCTCTTGCCTTCACACTTCAGCTCATAACGGCCGTCATGGTAGAACTCACTTGAGGCAGCATCCATTGCAAAGACGACGTCTGTGCCAACGGTATAGCCAGCATTGGTAATCGCTTCGCTCAGCAAGGCGAGTGGCTCGCGGTTACCCTGGCGGACGCGTGGTGCATAGCCACCTTCGTCGCCGACAGTGGTGGGGTAGTCGTGTGCTTTGAGGACTTTGGCAAGAGCGTGGAAGATTTCGGTGCCCATGCGGAGCGTATCTGCAAAGGTTGTCGCACCCTTGCAGATGATCATAAACTCTTGGATATCAGTCGCAAAGGCGGCGTGCGCACCACCGTTGAGAACATTCATCATTGGTAGGGGAAGGCTTGGTGTGCTGTCAGTTTGCTCGGCAATGTAGCGCCAGAGTGGTTGCTGCTTGGCATTGGCGACGGCCTTGGCGGTGGCAAGGCTAACGCTGAGAACGGCATTAGCGCCGAGCTTAGACTTATTATCCGTCCCGTCAAGAGCAAGCATTGCATTATCAATCGCTCGTTGGTCGCTCGCATCGTGACCCACCAGTGCAGGAGCGATAACGTCGTTAACGTGGGCAACTGCCTGGCTCACCCCTTTGCCAGTCCACTGGTTGCCACCATCGCGTAGCTCCAGTGCTTCGCCCGCACCGGTACTTGCTCCGCTCGGGACAGCCGCTCGGCCCAGCGTGCCATCAGCAAGGATGACGTCCGCTTCGACGGTGGGGTTGCCGCGGCTGTCTAAGATTTGTCGTGCTTTTATGGTGTGGATAGAGTAGTTGTTCATATCTTCTAGTATACCATCGAATGGAAGGCGATCGCTATTACCGTTGAAATAGCATGAACCAACTGCGAAAATTTTCATGCCAGACAAGGATATTGACAAAAGGTCATTTTGTAGATTCAAGCATTGTATTTGCTGACACACATGGTACAATATAATTACGGCAACGGTTAATGAAGCGGAGGGTAGCAGTGACCCTGCGCTCTTCGTTTCGCACCTACACAGTAAGGAGGGCTATTCCCATGACATTCAAAAAAGTAGGTATCCTTAGCGTATTGGCAGTTGGCTCAATGGCGGCGGGATCTTTGCTGTTTAATACAGCACCAGCGTCGGCAGAGAGTTTCGGGCCGACCGCCAATGACAACGGTACGTCCGTTGTCCAATACTACGATGGGACGAAACTGTTTTGCGTTTCTGATGCAAACTACCCCGATGGCACGCCTAGTACGACAGCCTTTACGGTTGCG
>CALICZ010000102.1 GCA_938049075.1 uncultured Candidatus Saccharibacteria bacterium | reverse complement strand
ATCATGAGTATAGCGCAAGATGGAGTCATTGTATGAAAATCACATCAAGCGACCTCCTTGCTATCTTACGCCAGTTTCGTCAAGCAACTGACGATAATGTCCCGCGTCACATCGACCAAATCGCCAGTAGCCACCCACAGCCTATCAACCAGCTGGTGCGTTTTCGCTTCGACCGACGGCAGTACTTTTTGCTCATCGACGACACAGCGGAGGATCATGCATCCTACATCATGCAGATCTACACCGCAAAAAGTGATGCAACGGGGGAAATTCTCCCCAACCCACTCAGTGACATTGCGACCTACGGCCTACCATTCAAGGGTAAGGATGTCTATCTTTTTCAACAGCAGCGCACCACCCAGCGCCTTGATAGCCTGCTTGCAACGCGCCACCCCGAGACCAGTCGCTCCACTTGGCAAAAACACATCAAAGCTGGCCACGTCGCTGTCAACGATAGAGTCGTCTGTCAGCCACACCAACTGGTAGCAGAAACCGATAGTATCGCCATCAACCTACCTGATGCAACCGACCATAGCGACAAAACCCTCCCGATCCTCTATATCGATGATGATGTAATTGTTATCAATAAGCCAGCTGGTATCCTCACACATAGCAAGGGTGCGCTCAATGATGAGTTTACGGTAGCAGACTTCTTCCGGCACTATACTTCGGTTGGACTGGAGACAAATCGGCCAGGGATTGTCCATCGACTCGACCGTGACACCAGCGGAGTAATGATTGGTGCACGTACGCCTGAGGCCTTCCAGCGGCTCAAAAAACAATTTGCCGAGCGCCACGCTAAGAAGACATATCTAGCGGTTGTGGCAGGGAAACCCCGTCAGCAGCAAGCCAAGATCGATGTCCCGCTGGGGCGTAACCCGGCTGCGCCAAGCACCTTCCGAGCTGATCCACGCGGCAAATCTGCCCAAACAATCTATAAAGTACTCGCCTCGCAGTCCAGTATGAGCTTACTCGCTCTGCGCCCCCGCACTGGCCGAACACATCAGCTGCGTGTCCATCTGGCCTATATTGGTACACCGATTGTTGGTGATCGCGTCTATGGATCGGCAGGGGAGCGTCTCCTTCTGCACGCCTACCAGCTCGAAATCACGACTCGTGCTGGCCTACGCCAGACGTTTGTTGCACCACCGCCAGCAGCCTTTATGGCACTCTTTCCTGAGGGAGCCGATGTCATCGCTCGTTTATAACCCTCGCACCGAGCAGCGTCTTGCCCAGCTTGCGCAGCAGCCACCACAGTCATTGCTTCTTGTTGGTGCGCCTGGACTTGGGCTTATGACCGCGGCACGGCAGGTTGCGAGTCGCACCGCACTTATCCTCCGGCCTCATACCAGCCAGGGCCATGATGACCAGCAACGCGGAACGATTCGCGTTGATGACATCCGCTCGCTTCACACACTTACTCAAGGCAAGGCAACAGCTCGGCAATTTGTCATTATTGACGATGCCGACCGGATGACACCTGCCGCCCAAAATGCCTTCCTTAAGCTCCTCGAAGAGCCGCCTCACGCGCTTCATCTCATCCTCACTAGCCATCAACCTCAACGCTTGCTGGCAACAATTCGCTCACGCGTTCAAACCGTCCACATTATTCCACCTCAGCGAGCTCAAACAGCTAATCAGCTTGATCAACTTAGCATTATTGACCCGACGCGTCGTGCTCAGTTGCAATTCATTGCTCAGCAGCAGCCCGCGACGATCGCACGCTTGGCTGCTAATGACGAGGAGTTTCGCGCCATTGCTTTGGCAATGACCGACGCACGCCACTATATCACTGGTGCTGCCCGCCAGCGCATCGTGATTGGGCAGCGCTATAGTCACGATCGGGCTCGTGCATTGCTCTTACTTGAGTGTGTGCTGCACATTATATGGCATACACTCCGGACGCAACCATCGCGGCAGCTGCTTACCCAGGCAGAACATATCGCACGCGCACACGAGCGCATTACTGCCAATGCCAGCGTGCGGATTCAGCTGCTGGCATGTGGTATACTATAACTATGTATGGATTATTATTGGTAGCCTGCGCTGGCGCTTTTGCCTTGTGGCAGCAGCAATCAGTTGCCGAGACCACTTCACAATTGCCAATGCGCCTCTCGGGCAAGCTTGACCGCCTGTGGGAGGTAGCTCAGGAGTCACTCCGCGATCGTCGTTATCTCCGCGCCGAGAAGGCACTGCTCACGATTCTGCGGGTAGATGAGCGTAATGCAACCGCATATAATCGTCTCGGTATTTTATACGCCAAGCAGAAGGCATTTGATGATGCGATTGAGTGTTTTGAGATCGCTCAAAGCCTCGAGCCAAGCGCTTCGAGCTTGCATAACGTTGGCCTCATCTATTACGAAACCAAGCGCTACGACAAAGCTGCTCTCGCCTTTGAACAAGCACTGGCAATGGAGGACAAGCTGGCTGCGCGTCATATTGCCTATGCCAAGGTACAGGAAAAGCTCGGCCATAGTAAGAAAATGCTGGAGTCACTTGAGCGAGCTGCCAAGCTAGAGCCTGGTACTCAAACATATCAGCTCCTGGCCGAAGGCTACGAACGAGCTGGCGACCACAAAAAAGCTCAGCGCATTCGGACCAAGATGCAGCCCCAGCCTACCTCTGCGCAATCACCGCAGCAGCAGCACCGAGCACAACCAGAGCCTCACCAGCAACCTCAGCAACGCATTACTGTGCCGTCTCAGCAGGTAGAGCAACAACCTTCAACGGCGTATTACCATCCACCAGCTGCATTGCCCGCTCCAGCAGCACCAACGTATTATACCCAAGCACCTCCGCAGCCGCAGCCAAATGCCGCATATAGTCGACAGTCCGTTGCTGTTCATCCACCAGCACGAGCCCCAATGCCCGCTAACCGCATCCAGCGCAGCGCGCCACGCCGCATTACGATGTAGCGC
>CALICZ010000101.1 GCA_938049075.1 uncultured Candidatus Saccharibacteria bacterium | reverse complement strand
GTTCTCACCTCCTCTCAGGGTGAAATGGGCTCAAAGCAAAGGGCGACTCCTCGCCCTTTTACGAAACTTTGAGCGAAAAGTTAATATATATATCAATATACGAGAGGCTAGTCAAGTGGAGGGTGCTGCCGTAATGACAATGCATGATAGTATAGCACGTATACTGCATATCATTCTGGCGTGTAATAGGGTGTTGATAACCACGCTTCTACCTCTGTTTTGTTTGCAAAATCTGCCCACCAGGATGCCTAACAGAGTGTTAACAAAATGTAAAAAAGATAGCTCATAAAAATATGTTGTAATATTAGCATCATACAACAAGGCTGATGTAATATCCTTGGCTTTTGTGTCCGAAAAGGGCGTATGGAGATCACCCTCCCCTATCGTTATACCTTGCCATGCTATAATATCCCCTATGATTGCCGACATTGCCATTACCGAGAAGTCGTTTGGGGCGAAGACGCTGATGACGGATGTGAAGTTTAGTGTGAATGATGGCGAAAAAGTGGGTCTAGTGGGGCGCAATGGTGTAGGAAAGTCGACACTGTTTGGTATGCTAACAGGGGTAGATGATGACTATAGTGGCTCGATTATTTTCAAACGTGGCAGTGTGGTGGTAGCGACAGCCCAAGAGCACCACGACAGCGGCGATATCACAGTGCTCGAATATATCTTGCGTGGCCTGCCAGAGTATGCGCGCCTGCGCCATATCATCACAACCTACCCCGAGACGATGGGTGATGACATGCACAAAATCGAAGCATACACCGCGGCGCTGGAGCGCTTTGGCCAAAAGGGCTTCTACCAGATTGAGGAGCTAGTGGCGGAGGAGCTAAAGAACTTCCAAATGGCAGGTTATGGTGAGCGATATCTGGCGAGTTTGAGTGGTGGGCAGAAGCGCCTAGTGGAAGTGGTGAAGATTATGCACGCCCAGGCCGACCTTGCACTGATCGATGAGCCAACGAACCATATGGATTATGTCGCTAAGAAGCAGTTTATCGACTGGCTCAAGGGCGCGAAGCAAGCAATGCTCGTCATTACCCACGACCGAGATGTGCTGACAGAGATGGACCGGATCGTTGAGATAAAAGATGGCACAGCCCTCAGCTACCGGGGCAACTACGATGCCTATCTCCGTCAAAATGCCTCGGCGACAGGCAACGCGATGCATGAGTACGAGCAGGTCGAGCGGCGGATTGCTAATGTGAAGGATAAGGTAGTGCAATTTCGCCGGATGAAGGAGCGAGCGCGCGACCCCGGCACTATCAAACAGTTTAAGCAGCGTGAACAGCAGGCTATGGCCGAGCTTGAGGATCTTGAGCAGATTAAGAAGCCAACGTTTTGGATTGATCGCGATAACGTGGCGCAGCTGGAGTATAAGATGGCTGATCGCTACCAGAAGTTTAAGGCGCGAACGATTCGCCTCAGTATGCGCGATGGTGCAATGCGAAGCCAGCGCACGCTAGTAGCGGTGCGAGATTTGGCGCTGGGCTATGGCGAACGGATCTTGTTTGAGGGGGTGAATATCGATCTGCGTGAGGGTGAAGCTGTGGAGCTGCGTGGTCGTAACGGCGCGGGCAAGACGACGCTTATTCGAGAACTGCTCGCCGCGCAAAATTTGGTGCAAGACAGAGGTAGCGATACGCCAATTGTCTATAGTGGCTCGCTGCAGCTCGATAGCCATATTCGGATTGGTGTGTATGAGCAAGAGATTGCCCCGACATATCTTAACCTCACGCTGGCTCAGGCGATTGAGCAGATGCACCTCGACCGTGGGCTGCCGATTGGTCAGACCAAGCTCCGCCAACTGATGAGCGACTACCTCTTTGCCGAGACGGATCGCGATGTGCCGCTTGCTCGCCTGAGCGGTGGACAGAAAGCGCGTTTCCAGATTATTAGCATGCTAGCTAATGAGCCGCAGCTGCTCATTCTCGATGAACCTACTAACCACCTTGACCTGCCCAGTATCGAAGAGCTCGAGGCGGCGCTGGAGCGCTACACTGGTGCTATCCTC
Source organism: uncultured Candidatus Saccharibacteria bacterium (assembly GCA_938049075.1). Taxonomy (GTDB): domain Bacteria; phylum Patescibacteriota; class Saccharimonadia; order Saccharimonadales; family Saccharimonadaceae; genus Saccharimonas. The sequence goes on along the minus strand of CALICZ010000101.1, from coordinate 1,075 downwards.
TACGTCAGCCACGACAATTACTTCCGGCAAAAGTTGGGTGGTGAGGTGGTGCAGATTGGGGCGCAGTAAGAGGTAATCTCATCGTAAAATATCAACTGCTTCCACACCCCTTCTCTCAAGTGCACGCCTTTCAATATCATGAGAACTCGCATACTTGGTAGGCTCACCTCTCGTAGTGGTGAACGTGAGCATTACAATAAGTCCCCACTGCTCTGCTCTGCACCTTTCTATCTACTACTTCACGTCGGTGAAGTGTGCATTGATTAATTTTAGAATTATGTAAGCTCCAGACACGAGAACCTATCATACGTATACTATACTGTGCATAATTTCGTACCAGCATATTGCTTACGGTTGCAATCTACGCTATTGTAGAAGCAATGCTAGTGAACAAAAATAGATCAAGCGCGGGGTTTGCTCTGCCAACAGTGATCGTGGCATCGGTGGTGGCGATGATGCTACTCCTCGTAGCGGCGTCTGCATCGACGGCGATTCGCGAGGGGCTCTACGCTCAGCACTACCGGCGCTTAGCTCGTGAGGCAGCAGAAAGTGGCGTTGTGCTTGCCAGTAAATGCCTTGAGCTTAATAACGACCTTGCTCAGTGGTCTAATAGCGCGAAATTGCGACCCAACACCGATTGTAAAGGCGCAGTAGTAGCCGGGCGAACCCAGTATATTCAACAGGATGGCAATGTGCGCACGACCTTTGAAGTGGGTGAGCCAGAGCGCCGCGAAGGGAGTATTCAGCGTATCACGGCGGTGGGCCGGACGGAGCTTATTCGGACGACGGATGGCGCAGTGTGGAAGAGCTACGAGTATCGCCTGGCGGGTCAAGCGGGCCTCAGTACATTGCTCGATAGTGTCTCGTTTGGCTATGCAACTGGCGGTGGCTTTACACAGAGTGGTGCATTCTTTACCGTCATCGATGAGTTTGGGCGGCCACGCTCGGCAGGGTTCAATGGTTTTGGCCAGCTCGGTGTTGGCTCTACCACTGATACTCTCACGCTTAAACAGTTTAATATTCCGGCTAACAAGCGCGTTGTGCGTACCTATACGAACTTCCTTTCTCACGGTCG
>CALICZ010000100.1 GCA_938049075.1 uncultured Candidatus Saccharibacteria bacterium | reverse complement strand
GCCGCAATAGTGATTTCAGGCAGGCGCAGCGCCAGCGATGTATCGATGCAGACAAACCATACCCCGCACAGTATTAGCCCAATGACGGTGCTAAGCTGCTGGCGGCTCAGCGAATGAGCGGCTGGCGAAGCATCCTCTGCCTTGGTAGGCTCAGCAGGCACTTGTGGTTGTCGTCGCGGGGCGCAGGTGAGGAAGATAGCAAGGATGACGAGCCCGGCTGTATAAATCAAGAAGGCGTGCATCCAGCTAATTTTGATTAACTGCCCAGCCAGCAGGGTGAGCAGCGCGCAGCCAATGATTTCGGCAGAGACGCGCCAACCCAGTACTTGCGCACGCTCTCGGCCACTGTAATAATCGCTGAGGATAGTAATGGCAACCGCGTTGATGAGCCCCGTCCCAACACCAAAGGCTGCGCGTGAAGCCAGCACTAACCAATACTCCTGAATAAAAAACGGCATCACACCAGCCAGCGGAATGAGAATGAGGCTGATAATAATGATGTGTCGCTCAGACAGTACGCGGCGAATTGCATGATTAGCCAGCAGCGTCACGACGACAAACAGCGACGGAATAGACAAGATTAGCTCAACCTGTGTACTCGAAAATTGGTGATAAAATGCCTTCATTGCGGGGATAGCTGGGGCAATGGCACCAGACGACGTAAGTATAAGCGACAGGCTGAGCAAGCCTACCTTTTCAATAGTTTGTTTCATAATAATGAGTGTAACACATTCGCTGATTACTGCTGTAGTAATGGATGGAAGCAGGAAGAGCTAAGAGATACTGTGGTTATGGTCATAGCATATGCTACATCGTGCCTATAACAAGAATGATATGCAGAGATGATAGATTGATCATAAACGACTCTAAGATATGCTTTTCGGTTAATCGTACATCATGGTACATTAACATTTAGTGATTATATCACGCACAATTGATTCAATAGAATGATCCATGCTATAATACCACACGAGTTTCCTCTTTTCGGGGTGGGGCGCTGGTGTGAGTGCGCTGCCTGGCGGAGAAGGTACAGACACGAGGCGGAGGTGCTGCTCCATAATCGTACATACAGATGCTGGGCTACTATAACCCAGCGGCAGGTACTCTATACTCACACTACTAATCCAACAGTGGGGCGAGCGATAGAAGCCGAACAATAAGCAATAAGGAGAATTGCATGCCAACCATTAACCAATTGGTGCGCAAGCCACGCAAGACGGCGGCTCGGAAGTCGAAGTCGCCAGCGCTGGGGCGCATCCACAACGCACTCAAGGTGCGCTACTACGACCAAAATGCGCCGCTCAAGCGTGGTGTCTGCGTCAAGGTAACGACCAAGACCCCCAAGAAGCCAAACTCCGCCATGCGCAAGGTGGCTCGTGTGCGCCTCACTAACGGCCACGAAGTCTGGGCCTACATTGGCGGCGAAGGCCACAACCTGCAGGAGCACGCGGTGGTGCTCGTCCGCGGTGGCCGTGTGCCAGACCTCCCAGGTGTGCGCTACCACATCGTCCGTGGTGCGCTCGACCTGCAAGGGGTATCGAAGCGTAAGCAGGGCCGCAGCAAGTACGGCGCCAAGAAGGAGGGTAACTAACCATGCCTCGTAAAGTCACGAAAAAACTCCAGCGCACCATCAAGCCAGACCGCAAGTACCAGTCGGTGCTGGTGCAGCGCTTGATTAACAAATCGATGCTGGATGGCAAAAAACAAGTTGCTGAGCGGGCTGTCTACAGTGCACTCGAG
>CALICZ010000099.1 GCA_938049075.1 uncultured Candidatus Saccharibacteria bacterium | reverse complement strand
CGAAGAGTCGATTGTTGTACTGGCTCTGCTTGGCGGTGCAATTGCCTTGCATTCACTTGCGCTGGTATGTGCAGTTATTCTCGCGAATATGTTGCACTTGGCTGGGCATCTCGTTGATGCGGTGAAGTATCGAAGCTGGACGCCTGGTAGCGTAACGGCGCTCGCTACACTTCTCGGTAATAGTATCTGCATAGTCTATAGTTTTGTTGCTGTACCGCAAGTGATTAGCGCATCGCTGATACTGACGCCTGTCGCCGGCTTGCTACTGATTAGCAATCTCATGTTTATGCTGAGCCGGTCGCAGGCGATTGAGCGGTGGCGCACGAAGTATTTGTAGGTCACTGGTCGGTTTTCCTATAATAAAACACTGCAGCTAAGTGAGCTGCAGTGTTTTATTATAGGTGGCTTAGAGCCAGCTAGATTCCGGCAGTTTGACGACCCTCGTAGAGGTTGAGGTACTGCGTGTAGACTGCCTGGTGGTGGGTGGCCATACCGCCATCGGTTGGGTCAACCATATTGTGACCAATGTTGAGCCGCTTTGGTAGGTTGTAGTGCTGGAACGATGCATTGTTTGCCTGAGCCATGCGCTGCGGAATGCTTACCGCTAAACCGTTATCGACAGCGTCATCATTCTCACTCGTCACTGTTGCAACACGCTTGAGGCCCGGTGCAGCAAGGTTTTTCTTGAAATTCTCTTTGACGATGAGATACTTACCGAGTGCGCGGTATGACAGACCACTTGGGCTAAACTTATCTGGCAAAATGTTATAACCATACAATGTGCGCAAGACGGGTAGTTGCCACTTAGGGGCTTGGCTAGCTGCTGGCTCGTAGAATGGGGCAAGCAGCAGCACATTCGTAAAGAAGCCATTACCATACTGTGCAAGCCACGTCGCCATATCACCACCACCAGAGTGACCAACAATACCAAGCTCATCGCCCAGGCCGCTCACTTGCTGTGCACTCGTCTTCATGAAGTTGGCAATGTCTTTGGTAGAGATCTCACCATGGCGTTTGTTGTCGGTGTAGCCATGCTTGGGTACGCGTGGGACGTAGACGTTGTAGCCTTGGTTGTAGAATTCATCTGCCAACTTTTGGTAAACGTTACTGCAGCCACTAATGCCGTGAATCATGAGGACGGCCTTTGCAGCACGCTTGCCATGAGTCTTCGTGTAAGTGCGACACTCTGGACGAATGCTGCTGTCGCTTTCTTCTTGCTTGATTTGCTGGTCGATGCTGCTCATCGCCTCGTTGTAGTTCTTGCGGCTTATAGTAGCTGAGCGCAAATCGTTACTGGCGGCCGCTTGGCTTGGTGTCAGGAACGTTGTTGCTGCCACAAGCCCTGTCACACTCAACAGGCCAGCAACAACCCAACTCTTTAGGCTGATATAGTCTAGTTTTGTCATGTCAGTCCTCCTTTAGTACTCTCCAGTATGCCGGATTGTTGCGTCAATTGCAAACACTGGTTATATATCTTGAAGCGAGCGCACACCAGTGTAGCAAGAGTGCCAACAGAGGTCATATTGATGTAAAAACCACAATAAAACCGCATTAAGTATACAAATGCGGTTTTTGGTATATCACTGGTAGCGAGTATTAGTCGTGATTAAACTCAAGCCGCTTCAGCCGCTCATACTCATCGAATTGGTAACTGACGCGGATACTTGTGTCAGTATCATCGGTGACGCGGGCGTGATGGACGCCATTATCATCGTCGTTCATCTCGATGCTCCAGCCTGGCATCAGCTCCACAAAACCCTCCAGCGACCATGCAATGTCATCCACCTGCTGCAGATAGCGTGGCAAGCGTGAGTAGAAGTAGTCGAGCGTAATGGGAGGTACGGGCTCGGAAAGGTTCTCCAGTAGCAGCACAATCCGCGAACCTCCACCAATTGGTGAGCTATAGTAGTAATACTCGGTGCCAAAAATACTGATGGCGGCACTGCCGATATCGTGTGCCACGCCAGCAATCACCATTGCTTGGTCGGTACCGTCTGGCAGCGTATAGGCAACCTCGTCTGCAGTGAGTTCTTCTTCGCTATGCTTGAGGCCGTAGTCGTGCACGTTATGAGCAAGCTCCACTGCGCTCCCATATTGTGACAGAGCATTTGAAAAGCCCCATAGCAATGTTGGTGGCTTAGCAGCGATAGATGCAAGCAGGTGCGCCTTGGCTGTTACCTTACCTTTATCTCCCACCATAGCAAAGTACTGTTTACTAAGATCAGCTTCGTGGTTGACGGACTCATCGTTTCCTGCTGTTCGCTGAAACATTTCAGTCATCAGCTCTTGGCGGAGCGCGCTATAAATACAGTTACGCTGGCCCATTCGTCGAATACCGGTATGCATATAAACCTCCAGATTATGTTCTTGTATGCTTTTGTAATTGTAGCATAAGCAGACGGATAATGTAGCATATTCTGGATAGTATCGCTATTTTATGTCAATGTAACAGAGGTAATGCACTACAACTCGCGAACAACCTTGACAATACCAGTAGAAGATAGATATTATATACGTATAACTATACATATAAGGAGGAGCATGATGGCCAATAAAACAATCTATTTTTCGCACAGCGATGAACGCTATATTGAAGGGACTTTGCCTGACCTTAGTATGAGTCTATCTGCAGCGCTGATGGCGGGTTATCGTTTGTTAGTTGAGCGGCAGCAAGCAACACACGATGGTTTTCATGAAGTACAGCTGCGCGTTGGCAAGGATGGCGTGTATCAGCATAAGGTTTTTATGGGTCGTAAGATATACAAGACAATAGCAAAGGACAAAGCAGCTCTTCGCGAACAGCGAGTGTATCTTACGCAAAAGGGCCGTTATGTGTACTATGAGCGCAATCACGCCGACTGGAACTATTGGCCTACAGGCACGCAGCGTAGCACGCAGGCCAACGATAATCCAGCGACAGTCAAACAATGGGGGCGAATGGAGGTTGTTGATACGATTGACGAGCTCGCGGCGTATATCCCAGAGCGCGCTGTGCAGAATTTGCAACAGAGCCTGGAGCAGCCAGTAGAGCATTTGGATATTTGAGAGATAAGACGGTAGATAGTTTCGTATCTTTTATATATAGTAGCGTTGATATACGACGAAAGAGAATACGGTTTGTAGCGCAAGTCTGTTACATAAGTAAAGCAATCCAGAAGGAGTATTTATGACACGATATTGGCTCGGCGTGGCCTCGAAAGACCACGTCCAAATAGGGGTAGGGGGTGGCTTTTGTCAGCTCTGCCATGGCAAGAAGGCACCGCTGACCCGCATGCAGCGTGGTGATTATATCCTCTATTATTCGCCCAAGCAGGCTTTTCGATCCGCTGAGCCTTGCCAGGCTATCACGGCATGTGGTGTGGTATCGGGCGATGACGTATATCAGCACGAGATGTTCCCAGGGTTCATCCCGTACCGGCGAGATATTGCCTGGCACGCGCCAGTGCGTGAGGTACCAATTGCGGTGCTGCGCACACTGCCTGGCTGGCGCGATATCACGCCCAAGCTGCGCTTTGGTCATGTGGAGCTACCCGAGGAGCTGTTTCGGGCGATGTATGAATATATGATGGCTACTGCGTAGTATCATACTCCGTCTCCGAGAAGAGTAGCATAGCCTTACCTCGAGATGGTATACTATAACTCAGTATGAAAGTCAGCCTTAATGTTATAAAACAACTTATTAACTTTGAATTGCCGCCGGTGGATGAGCTAGTGCAGCGTATTAATCAGCAGCTTGGTAAGGTAGACCGGGTAGAGAACCTGGCTGAGCATTACCGCGGCGCACGCGTGGTGCGCGTGGTGGAGTGTGCTAAGCACCCTAATGCCGACCGCCTGAGCGTGACGAAAATTGATGACGGCATGGCGGTGCCTGATGTGCCGCGCGATGAAAACGGCCTGGTGCAGGTGGTGTGCGGTGCGCCTAATGTACAAGCTGGTATGTGGGCCGTGTGGCTGCCGCCGACAAGTACAGTGCCAGCTAGCATCCTCGAGGGCGAGCCCTTTACGCTCGATGCGCGCAAGCTCCGTGGGGTGCTTAGCCAGGGTATGTTGGCTGCGGCTGATGAGTTGGCAATTGGTACTGACCACGAGGGGATTGTAGCGCTGACGCCGCGCGACCTGCCAGCGGGTAAGACGCTGCAACCAGGGGCTGACTTTGCCGCGCTGTTTGGCCTGGATGA
>CALICZ010000098.1 GCA_938049075.1 uncultured Candidatus Saccharibacteria bacterium | reverse complement strand
GAGTGAGCGCATCTACCATGCTCGCCGTAAAGCGCTGGCCATGAGGGAGCTCTAGGCCACAGGCTGGGTCTTGTTTGATGAGATCGAGCAGCTCCTCCTTTGTGCAACTCTCAAGCGATCCATGCTGCTCAGGACGACATTGCTGCGTCGCGTGCGTATCGAACACAAGCGTGATATCAGGGTAGATAGCGACTGTTCGGCCCGGTTGTTGGCGTTTTTTGTGTGGTGGTAGTGTGACTAGGTGGCGAGGGGAGTTCATCGCTGCTTCTGTGCTACTATCCTCAGGCTCAGTATTGCCAGAGATAGCTACATCACGCGTGTCATAGCCAAGGTCATTCGCAAGCAAAAATAACAGATACTGGCGGTCTTTCTCCAGCTGCGCTGCCCGCTCATTGTCTGGCGAGTGCTCGGGAGGGTGAGATGATGGGTGATGTTCCATAACAGAGTAGTGTATTATACATGATAGATTGCAGCTTTGTCAATAATATGACTGAACGCTAGTATGTCATACCAAAACATGGTACGATACAAACACGTTAACTCTAAAGATAAATCTATAAAGAAAATATGAGGTACTATGAACGCAGACCAATCATCGGCTCAGCCAGCAGAAGCGCCGAAGCCTATCAATGGTGCACAACTCGTCTCACTTATTAATGCACTACGTAAGTTTCCCTGGCCAATGACGTATGAGGTGTACGATAGCCTTATCCAAGAATTTGGCTGGCAACTCATCAGGCAGCCCGATGCAGCGCAGTCACAGAATGATAGCCAGCAATATATGCATTACGATGGCGGCGTGCCACTGCTTGCGACAGTGGAGAATGGCTTCGTTGAGTCGGTTGGTGGCAGTGTGGTAGTTGATATGATTCATGAGTTATCTACCAAGGAATGCTGTGAGCTCTACGACGAATACTGCGCAGCTGGTACAGCGGCCTGGGGCTGGCCGACCGATGTACGACACACAGGTCATCTCACTGGTACGATGTGGAAGGGTTTTGCTCCACAAACACCAGCTTCGTGGGAGTACGTTAGTATTAACATCAACGAGATGGATAAGACAATC
>CALICZ010000097.1 GCA_938049075.1 uncultured Candidatus Saccharibacteria bacterium | reverse complement strand
CGTTGGATGACGTATAGATATAGCCACCCCAATCATACACTGCGGCTAATTTATTGCCGTCAGCCGAGCTAGCGACTGCTTGCCATTTGCGGCTGCCTGAGCTTGGCTGCATCGTCCAGGTAGTACCCGAGTCAGAAGATGTGTAGATTGTTTTGTCTTTTGCGACGGCAACAAGCTTGGTGCCGTCAGCCGAGCTAGCAACGGCTGTCCACTTCTGCGGGCCAGCAAGCCCAGTCACTGTTTGCTCCTTCCACGTTACACCACTGTCAGCCGAAGTGTAGATACTCCCTGCATTCGCTGCTGCAACAAGCTTGGTGCCGTCGGCCGAGCTAGCCATTGTCGACCAGTTCTTTGCACCAGAACCAGTTTGCTCTTTCCAAGCTACGTCTTGGGCAGCGTGTGTGGGCTGGCCAAACAATGCTACCACAGCGGCCACTGCCACCAGGCACCCAGCCTGAGACACGCGAGTCAGTGCTCTCCATTTATTATGTTTTGCTTGCCTGAGTTCCCTCATGCAATAACCCTCCTTTTTTGTTGTGAAACACAACACCTTAATATAACGTTCGCATTATAGCATTATTGTGCTTATGGTAACAAGGGGTAATCAAGTGGTGATCGGCAGTAATATTTCGCTACGTGCTACGAGTGGCGGTATTTGTCGTTGTTGCTGGAGCTGTATTGGGTAGAAACCCACCGCGCTATATGGTACGCCACAAACCCTAACACAAGTAGCAACGATAGATACACTAGTATGAATTTTGCCCTAGTCGCTACTGTTGTACTAGCCACCAGTGCTGGGTTCGCAAGCACCGGAAATTGGCTCAGCACGAACGCAAAAGCTATATTTTCCCACCAGTCACAGACAGCAGCCATCACGGGAAGTAAGATTACCCACCGAGCCGAGCCCAGCTTCCACCGCCGCAACGGGAGACGCCCGAGAAAAAATGCCAAAGCGCAGGCATAAAACACCGCATAGATGGCTGCATAGCAGGTGTCGATTGGCAAAAAGACATGCAAATAGGCACTTCTACCAGCCTCACCCAGAGCAGTTAATGTATGATTGATGTGGGCGGTCTTGTTGCCAAAGTTAAGGTCAAGGATTGCCGCACCACCAGACACCTGCGACACATACCAAGCTGCCTGCCGCATCGCAGCCATACCAAGGAGAAAAATTACCAGCAGTCCCCCAATATGACGAAGCTTTACCGCTTGAATACGACGAGTTATATGCATGATTTTATTATATCTCTAGAGTAGTAGTTTAGCGGAATCGACCCTCCTAAATGAGACAGTCCGCTTATACTCGCTTTGTGACAGATGCACAAGCAGTGCTTATATAACAACCCGCAAACACTACTAGCCACATCACAAGCGAGACAACGCCTACTGCTGAGCTAGCCAACAGTGAACTCCCACCAACGACCAGAAGCAACATAACTTGCGAGAAACCATTAAACGTCCCGTGCAGCACAGCAGCGAGCCACACGCTTCTGGTTCGCTCAACGACAAAACCAAGCACAAGCGACATCACCACACAAAATCCAATGAACAACACCGACCCCGGAAGCGCGTTCGCTGTGCCATAGTTATACCCTAGGGCAATCAGTGGAATATGCCACAGTCCCCATAGCACGCCAATCGTCACATATTTCTTGCAAAATGGCCGTCCAGCAAATGCCTGCGCAAGGTAACCACGCCACATGATCTCCTCTGTCATCGCAAAGATTGCATTCACCGTTAGCCCAGCCATCAATGCACCAAAGATACCAAGCGGCAGCATGGCAAGCGGTGTTGGTGGCATATTTATCGTGCTAGTATCGACTGATGTACCGATGAGCTTCTCAAGATTATATACCAAGTGCTCATTCGTCGTCGCTAGATGCCCAAACATCTCTGGCCATAGCCAGCCAAGAATCACAACGGAGCCTATCATCAATACTGCCCAGGCCAAGAATAGTCCAGCGACCAGTGCATACTTCTTCACGGTAATGTGCTTTAATGACAACAACGCACGAAATGGTATTGGTATGCCAAGCATCAATCGACTCAGTAAGAGCGTATACAGTGGTACCGGCATATACAAAACCGCGATGTACGCCAAGCGCAATGCTAGCGCTACCGGCGGCGCGCTACTACTCGTCGCAGCTATAACCGCCCAGTAGCCACCTCCGGCGAGTGCCGTCACGAGAAAGAGGGTGATGAGTACTTTGTTGCGATGCTCTTTTTTAATGAGAGGGAGTGAATTGTATGTTTTTTCTGTCGTGTTACTCATATGTATACACCTAGCCTTTTGTGATTTTGTTCGTATGAGGTGATTATACCACCCTGAAGCTTTTCTCGCTATTTACTTATATAGATAATTGTCCACCCTAACTAGATTAGCTCATTTGCTTTATTCTTCTACCGTCGCTACAATAGAGAGATTAAGACGAAAAGGTTCAGAACAGTTAATTGCCTAAGGACCCTTTTTCTATTTAGTGCCTATTTAGTGCCGGACAGCTAACTTACTGCCTCAAGCTATGCAACCGCCATCTCCTCCCTCATCACCTGGATTTGCCATTGGCGTTCGTGGGTGATAGCGGCCCTATCGCCGGGATAAAGGAGATTGATGACCTTGATGGCGTAGTCGCTAGCTACCATGGCGTGCTCTGGCATGTGACCAGTGCCGATAGCTTGGCCTACCACGCGCAGCACTGCCGTGGTGAGCTCATCCGACGCTTGGCGGGCCAGCTTGTGCACCACAAAGCCAGCTTGGCGCACATCGTGCATGCGGGCCACCCCAGCTTGCCACTGGCGGTTGACGGCAAAACCAGTGGTAATAGCTGGGTTGTGTGGATCATTGTAGCCCGCAGTCTCCATAATGTGCGCTGCCAGCCGCAAGGCATAGCGGCACAGCGCCACCTGGCTGGCACCCTCGTACAGGGCATCAAGCGCCGCCCGGCCAGCGCTATCGTCATCTATAGTAATCTTTACCAGTGTTGGCATGGTGACTCCTTGTAACCCTTATGGCATTATTACCAGTTTGCCCAGCTCGGCCTGGCTAGCCGAATGGTCGGTTGCGTACACCCTTTGTTTGCTCCATGGTACCGCGGTCGTGCATAGTAACAGTGCTATCCCCAGCATCTAAGGGTTTCTTGTTGTTGGATTATTTATTTGCTGTATTATATCTATTGAATGCTTCAATAATCTCTTGGTCGCTCATTACCGCGCTGGTATTGGCTTGCTTTGCGATAGCTCTTGTCATTTTATCACTAAAGCCAATGTATGTAACCTTTACTGCCTGAGCTTTCGCAGCCTGGATAGCTGGCAGCAAATCAGTGTCCGAACTAACCAAAACAACCTCATCAATCGCCCCATTACATGCATCAACAACAATATCTACTGCCATACCTACATCAACACCCTTCTCTTGCATGCGTAAATCTCTGTGCCGGCAATTATGACATACATCACTATCTCGAACTTTTAGCTTGCCAACTTCCTTAAACACAATGTCTTGATTATTCAAGGTATTTCTCAGCCGTCGTGCGACATCCGAAAAACGAGTTGTCTTTTCGCGTATCGAATCATCTAGGTCTTTACGAACCCGTACTCTAGCACCATAAAATACAATTTCTATATCATTGCCAGCAATATCTTCAAAAAAGTGACCTCATGTCTATTTTTGTAAGCCCATCTTTCGAAGATATGTTGCCATGCTTCATCAAGACATCGGCGGCTTTATATAAGAAATTTGGCCATCAATATATACCTTCTTCACGAGCCTTATTATACCAAAAAACCTCGACGGAGATTGACCCAAGTCGAGGTGCTATAAGGCTATAGTAGCAAAGAAGCACATCTCAACCAAGGTTTATTGTGCAACTTTACTATACAGTTGTTGCCACTGCCTATGCGCCGCATATGCCCGATCGGTCGCATTATAGCCAGTGCCTTGTAGATCATCAGGGTTGATGAACATCACATCATCACCCTCCTCTCCTGGCGCAAAGTCGAAGTTCTCGGGCCAAACGCGGCAATAAAAACAGATTTGATACGCATCAAGCCGCTCAATATATATCTGATCCGATGCGTCAAAAATTTGATAGCGCACATCGCCCCGGTAGCCGACTTCTTCATGCAGCTCGCGCTTTAGCGATGACTCAATCGTCTCATCATAATCCATCCCGCCACCAGGCAAATCCCAAAACGGCCGATCGATTTCTTTGACGACCAAGATCTGCCCAGCGTTGTTATATATTAATGCTTTGAGGGAGATACGGTAGAGATAATCGTGGCGGACTATTCCGTCTGCATTTTGCGTGATGAGGTGTCCGTTGGTATTTTTTGGCATGAGAGTAATTATAGCATCCTTATTTCTTTCTCGCTATTTGCTTATATTCCTCTTCTTGTTGTAATGAAACCATTACGACGAAAAAGCACCAAATGGTTGGTTACCTAGCTTGTGTTGCATCTATCAGGTACGTTGATGACTCATTGCTACCAGTTACACTCGAGGTGATTCAGACAGACACCGCGTGGCATGACGAAAACCGATTCGCCCGCTGCTTTTATTGATATCTTGGAGCGATAGCGTGACACAACCATCATTACCCCATACAACATACGGAGCATACAGAGACTGCTCTGGTGCCTTGCAGTATGCTCCATAGACTTGATAGCTCGGTGCTTGTGACTCTCCCTCAATAATCCGGCTCAGCTCGGCAGTCAGGGCTTCTGCGATGGTTTGGCTGTCGTAACCATACCGCTTATAGAGATTCGGGTCTTTATCTAACGGAGATTGATTCTGCCCTTCTGTAGCTACTGTGTCAAGACTTTTCGCATGCATCTGATCGGAGTTTTGCTTCTGCTCAAGCTTACGAAGAGAAGGAATTGGAATCCCTCCAACCGAAAGGCCTGGAATAGTCACGGTCAGTGTTGGATCGGGCTTTCTATTATTTTCTGGTGGCTGCTGACCGCTCCGACCTATGAGCGTAGTCGCCACCTGCGATAGCGTCTGTTCGACCGACAGCTCAGGCTCTTTTATATCGACCCAATCTAGCTTGTGGACTTTTTGGTAGCTCATCCCTCGAAATCGAGGCTCTTGCCTACCAGCAATAACACTTGCCGTACAGGGGATGCCATCAGGGCTATAAAAAACCGCTGTACCCTTTGGAACTGTATTAAATTTTGGCCACGCATCATGGGATAGACTCCTGCGGACATGTAAGCCATATATCATTCGCCCCATATCGTGTGCTGTATCAATTTGCTGCCGCAACGGGTTATTCTCGATACTATCATCTTCTGTCGCTCGCCGAAAGGCTTGCTCCCACAGATTGCGGCTGAGATTATACGGCGTTACAACAACACGTGGGTCATCCTCACGCTCTTTGAGTTTTTCATACCGATGGACTAGACGCAAAAGTCCTCTTGCGGCGCTCGTGCCAAGCGGCGCGCAGCTTTTTAGCCCCATCTCGTGATACGGTTGGCCCGTCGCATAGCTAATAATGCGAGACGTCGATCGCAACGCCTGAAAGAAAGACTCGCCAAATTCACGATATTCTTCCTTATCAAAGATCTCACTCTTTGCTTCCTCAACAAATGAGGTCTCACCGCGCCGATCTAGAGACAGCAGCCTCTCTTGGGGCTGCTTTGACGCCTCGATAGACACACCCCTTTTTGGAATGATAAGTCCCATCTCTTCGCCTGTTACTGAGTATATGTGTGACTCCCAGCCACTCGGGATAGATTCCTTCCCATTCATCGGTCGCTCCTTCTGTTTATAATTCAATTACCGTTTTGCATATTATTATAATACTTTTCGCCTAAAACTGACAGGAGTATCATGCTACCTATACCTGCCAGGGAGTACACTTCTTGTCAGCCTGAAGTATCTACCTTAGATGTTTTAAGCTGTTCCAGCGTATTCACAATAACACCGACAGAATATATCAAATATTCAGCCTCTACACCTCCTTGTGTGTTTGAGCTGTGTTTTGACCCTGAATTGTAATGGCCATCCAGCGTCCTAAGTTGATTGATGATTGATTTGCGGAAATGCTCGACAACGCCAGCTTTCTTGAGGGACTCTCCTATTGTTTTAATATTAGCCTCAAGACCTGCCTTATTATTCAGATATTGCTTCAAATAATCTTCAAGAGCTCGCCGAGTACCGTTTGATGACTCGTTCCATTTCCCTGAAGCATATGCTTTTAACGCCTTCTCGTATTCATTTGCACTCTCGCCGTCCAAACTCAGCAAAGTGCGCTCTACGACCTCTTCATCTAACATCGACTCACCCTGAGGATAAGTTATGTAGTCACCATTCTTATTTTTACTAACTCTAATACCTATGCTCTCATTATTAACAATCCTGGCTATATTTTCTTTTTT
>CALICZ010000096.1 GCA_938049075.1 uncultured Candidatus Saccharibacteria bacterium | reverse complement strand
TTTTATTCAATGAAATATGATGGTTCGCCGCTATAATAAGTGCTGCGTCCTCGCACTAAGAGGGTGAATGTTCTAGAAAAGCATTCATTTTATGCAGCCAAGCTAGCAGCAGGAAGCAGACGAAGTGAACCGTTTGCTATGAGAATATAGGCACTCAGGTATCTGCAACAAAATACATTATTTGTATTTTTGTCTATAATATTACATATTATATTCTATTACCCCTGTTTTTGGGCACATTATGCAATATTGTGCGTTATTTTGCCATTTTCCTCTTCCCTTTTTGCGACCTCTGTTGTATAGTGAATGGACTATGTATACACAACAGAGAACAAACAGGGGTCATGAAGCCCTAGATTCTTCATCAACATCCAAATGTGGTGATGGCAAGTATGAAGTTACTGAGCTACCATCAATTCCACGGCGCACTGCACTGGGTGCTCTCGGCTTTGGCTTGGCTGCTGCGCTAGTTGGGTATCGCCATCTAGGTGGAAAGGAGGACTCAAGCACACAAGCTGAGCACCAACCCACCCCCGAAGAGCAAGCTACCCAACTAGTCGATGCCTATAGCGATTACCTCAGCCAGCGCCAAGCCTACGAAGCAGGCCAGGTTACTCAGGAGCCCCAGCCACCGGTTGAGCTAAGCAATATTACCACACGACCGGTTGAGGCTGGCGACAGCATCGGCACTGTGGTAGACCGGCACATCGCTGCACTTACCGAAGCAGATACATTCCATACTAAGCCCGAGCAAGATGGTGTAACCAACGCTACCTCAACCCGCGTTGCTGAACTCTACCTAACTGATGACAACACGCGCTATGAGCTACAACCTGGTGATATTGTGACACTCGCGCAATACCAGGGTTTTGTTATACCACTGACAGTCAACCCACACGAGCCAAGCTCCGGCGTGCCACGGCACACTCTCGAGCCATAACTATTCATGCGTTGTAGTAAACCAGCCAGCCACTCTGGCTGGTTTTTTGGTATAAGCATAGCTAGTTCGCTCTCTCGCGTCAAGAGTGATATAATAGCGTAGACGATGCAAATGGAGCAGGTGCAAGCACTGATTTTTACGATTCGCCAGGCGGATGCCACGCGGCTCAATGATCTCGCATATGCTGAGAAAACGGTGCGCATGCTTGCCAAGGTAGCTGGCCTGCACGCACTGGAGTCTGTCTCACATCAGTTCTCGCCGCAAGGCGTGAGTGTGTCGCTGCTGCTTGCTGAGTCGCACGCCACCATCCACACCTGGCCCGAGAGCTGCGGAGCGTACCTCAGTATTGCCACGTGCCAACCCTTAGGCAAGGATACAATCGAGACTCTTCGCCAAGCCATTGCAGACGCATTTTATACCAACACTATAACGATCGAAAGCGCTGTATTATGACCAAACGCACCAAAGCTCGCCTCAAGATTAATGATGTCCTGCGCGGCAAGCGAACCAACTTCCGCGCAGTGGGCTGCTTGCTATTTAAAGAAGAAAACCCCGAGACCAAACAAACCTCCTACTGGGAAGAATGGGAGCTGACGGGCCTCGAAAATTACGATAGCTGGGTAGAGTACGACCACGATAGTAAGGTTGTGTCGCTCTATGAGCCAGTGCGGTTTGCCCAGCGGCTTGAGCCAGAGCACCTAGCTGCTGGCAATGAGTTTACCATTACACTCGAGGATGGCACGGTGCAAACCATTACCGTTGCAGAGGCTGGCGAAGGTATCATTATGGCCATCCACGGCAAGAATGCCTACCAGGTCTTCGAGGGTGAACCAATGGCCTACGCCAGCCTGCACTACACCGAGACCGAGACCGGCGCTACCACCACCTACACGGTAGAAAAATATAACCAGCGTGAGTACGACGTTTACCGCAAAACACCCTTGTCCGATGCGCAGCAAAAGGAACTATTTGGCCGGCTCATCCGTCCGCGCAACTGGCCGCTATTTTGGCGCTGGGTAGGAATTATTGCCTTTGTTAGTTCACTATTGTTTGCCATCTATGATGAGTTCTTTAGCCATGATAATTCGCACAGCACCGGCACCTACCACGGGCGTAGCGTCTATGGTGGTGGCAGTGGCGGCGTAGGCAAATAATCTGGACGTGGAAGGCATACAGAAGACACTATGGCACATACTCGCGTCACGCCACCAGACACCAAGCGTATCACCAACAAGGAAAATATCGCGCTGTTTGCGGCAGCGCTCCTCGTGGCAATTGGCGGACTCATCTACGAGCTCATCTTGGGTACGGCTGCCTCGTACCTGGTGGGCGATTCAATCCTGAGCTTTAGCCTGGCAACTGGTATAACCCTCTTTGGCATGGGGGTGGGGTCGCTGCTGGTGCGGCATATTCGCTGGCACCCGGCCACAAGCTTTGCCGTTAATGAAATCCTACTCGGGTTAGTGGGTGGTAATTCGGTGCTCCTGCTCTACAGCGCCTTTAGCTTGAGCAAGCTGCACTGGCCGGTGTTTGCGCTGATTAGCCTGGTGATTGGTGTGCTGATTGGCCTGGAAATTCCGCTACTCGTCAAGATGTTTACACGGTACGGCCGACCGTCTTCAGTGGAACTCCTCAGTAAGGTGCTCGCAATCGATTACTTTGGCGCGCTGGTAGCCTCACTGATCTTCCCGCTCTTCCTATTACCAAGTCTTGGCTTGATGCGCAGCACCTACTTGATCGCCACGCTTAACATCGCCGTGGCAGTGCTGATTCTATTACAGCTCAAGACTTCGCGTAGGCTTCTAACTGCTAGTGTGGTAGCAACCATTCTGCTGCTTGGGCTATTCTTTGGTGCCAGCTGGCTGGAGCATCGCATTGATACAAAGGCCTATAAAGACCCAGTCATTCTCTACCAGCAGTCGGCTTACCAAAAGATTGTCCTCACAAAGTACAAGCAGGACTTACGCCTGTATCTGAATAACAATCTCCAGTTCTCTAGCCTGGATGAAGCCCGCTACCACGAAACGCTGGCTGGTGCGGCTATGACGGCAGTAGAGCGGCCTAAAAACGTGTTGATTATGGGCGGTGGCGACGGACTGCTCGCGCGCGAGATCCTTAAGTACCCGAGCGTAGAGCACATCACCCTGGTGGATATCGATCCGGCCATGACGCAGCTGGCGCGCACCAATCCCCTACTAGTCGAGCAAAACAAGCGCTCGCTTGCTAGCCCCAAAGTGCGCGTCGTAAATGAGGACGCTTTTTTATTTGCCTTCAATACACACCAAGCGTATGATGCCATTCTAATCGACCTCGTCGACCCGTCTAACGACCGCTTAGCCAAGCTCTACTCGCAGCAATTCTACCGCCAGGCTGAGCGTATTCTCAGCCCCACTGGCGTCATGATCACCCAAGCAACATCGTCATACTTTTCGCCAAACGCCTTCGCAACGGTAGCCAGTACTATCACATCTGCCCAACCCCAGCGACATATCACGCCCTTTAGCATCAATGTGCCTTCCTTTGGCGAGTGGGGCTTTGTGCTGTCGACAAAGGATAAAGCCAGCCTACTGAGCCAGCCGCTGCCGCCTGGGCTCAGCTACACCGATACCAAACTGCTCGACTACGCCCTGCGCCAGCGCCCTGCTAGCCTACCCCCAGCAGGCATCTCTACCCTGCTAACACCGCGGATCATCGATGTCTATAACCGTGATATGGCGCAGTGGCGGTATCAATAAAGAGCACTTTGTGTGGAGCCTAACCCTCTTCCCTGATATCAATCTATAATCACAATTCGTCATTTGCGAGTATATACCTACTTAAAACTAACCCCATCAGAGCTACTACGTTCCTCGTTTTACTCATCAACGCCCACCAATCCCTCTATACTATTGGGATATTTGTGTATGTTTGCTTTATAGATCGGTATATCGTATGATATATTTATGCATAATAAACCACCACGCGAACAAGCCCACCATTATGACATCCAGTGGCACCGCCAAACCGGTGTGTTTTACCCTGAGCAACTATCATCAGAAACACCAACTGTTGGTGTTTCTGCCAATACCTGGCGCGAGTACATAAATCTGATACGCCAAGCAGCTGCCGATAACCCCGCCCATCGCTTCATCAGCCCCGAACTCATGACGACGGCAGACATGGAGCTGGCTGAAATCCCAGACCAACATGCAGCGGTAAATGGCCGTCTCACCGAGCTGGAGGAGCTTTCTACCTCTATGCCCACAGCGGAGCTTGTGGTAGGCACACCAGAGTATCAACCACACAGCACCTACAATTCACTGATGATTATTACCAATGGTATACGCCATGTACTTGAGCGCAAACGCACGATTTTTAGCTCAGCCGAGCGAGGGACATTCACCGCAAGCAACACATTGCAGCAACGGTGTACTCGCACGTTATCTGCTGTGTGTGCCGATTTAGTGGGTTACGGCGTACAATATCCTGAGCTTCCCCAAGACACCCGTGCCATCCACGCCAGCTGCTGCTGGGCGACACCGCTCGAGGAGGGAGCTCGCTATGCCGCAGCGCCAGATGAAGAACGCTACACCAGCGCCATGACGCACACGCTTGGCCATCTCTTCACGCACTATCCACAGCTGCAGCAGATCATGGTCGTCGATCGCACCCCATCGAGCACAGCCATCTCACCGCTCAACTGCGTGGCGCGGCGGAATACGCATAATGGTATAATAGAGTCATGACACAATACGAAGGAACCAAACTCGTCGACTTTACACCTATGGCCAAAGTTGACGCATTGCAGATTATTGACATTATCCCCGGCACTGGTACCGAGGTACCAGCTGGCGCGACTATCACCGCACACTATACTGGTGCACTATGTAAGAATGGCATCATCTTTCAGAGCAGCCACGACTTTGGTCAGCCCGTCACCTTCGGCCTCGACCAAGTCATCCGCGGTTGGACAGAGGGCGTGCCTGGCATGAAGGTCGGTGGCATGCGCCGACTCATCATCCCAAGTGAGATGGCCTACGGCTCCGTTCGCGCTGCCGCTAACATTCCGCCTAATAGCGATCTCGTGTTCGATATTGAGTTGATGGACATTAAATAACAGAGGTCGGCGCGCAACAAGAAGCTCTTACTAGGTGAGCTTCTTGTTTTCTTTGTAGATTTGCTTGAGGCGTTTGAAGAGTTCGTCGTTATCCATGATAAATAATTCATATACTTACAATTTATGTGTATAGGCATGTTGGAGAATAACAAGTGGTTCGCGTAGGGACCACCGCCGACTATTCTGTGTCCATACTTGGCTCGATTGCGGGTCGAAGTCGCCCACCTGCTGCAATGATGGATCGACGATTGTCTCAAAATTAGCATGCTTCATTTGCGCGTCTACTCGTGGCATATGGTACCGAAACGCGCACAAACCAATCTTGCCAAGCTGTGCTATTGTGTATTTTCGACGAATTTGACCAATCAACTCATGTGTATTGAAAGTACATCCAGATGATTTCATTGTTGGCAATGCGACTACGGTTTGGCTTGCGTCTGGCTGAATATCACAGACAACATCAGCTAACTCTTGCTGTAATATCATGAGTCGCTGCGGTTTAAACTGGTCGGCAAGCCACGTACCAAGCGCTTCATTAGTCGCTCCCGGAGCCATATAATGTCCTTCATCATATCTCACCCCAAAGCTAAAGCCAACGATGGAGTCTGCCTCGGCTATTCTGCCATGAGGCTCTATTTCACCATTTATACTCGACTGCATGAGTCGCATCACTTCTCGAGCTCGCATAAAACTATCATATCACGAATTTATTGCAAATTACGCAAATAGCCGCCCTCTCCAGATGGCTATTTGCAATGCAGCTGCAACTATAGCATTATGCTACTTCTTGTCGCTGCTTTTGTCGTCGACAACTTCGCCTTCGACGGGTTCGTCTTTGCCAGGCTTCTTGTCGGTCGCTTTCGCCTTGGCGTCAGCTTCTTCTTCGGCCTTTTTGTCCTCAGCTTGCTGCTGATAGAGCTTAGCACCGATAGACATCGTCACGTCGTCCAGCGCCTTGGTAGCAGCCTCGAGCTCGTCTTTGTCCTCTGTGTTCTTGTGCTTCTCAGCTTCGGCAATGGCATCTTCCAGCGTCTTCTTGTCTTCACTCGAGATCTTGTCCTTAAACTCATCGGGCATTTTCTTTGCCCGGTAGATGGCATTCTCGAGGTGGTTCTTGGCTTCGATTGCTTCACGCTTTTTCTTGTCTTCGTCGGCGTGGAGCTCAGCTTCCTTCTGTGCCTTCTCAATATCTTCCTTGCTCATGTTGCCAGAGTTTTGAATGGTAATCGACTGCTCTTTGCCTGTGCCTTTGTCCTTAGCGGTAACACTGAGAATACCATTGGCATCAATATTGAAGGTCACTTCAATCTGCGGCACACCTCGCGGTGCTGGTGCAATACCGTCAAGCACGAAACGGCCTAGGCTCTTGTTGTCATTGGCAAACTCGCGCTCGCCCTGCAAGACGTGGATCTCCACCTGTGGCTGGTTATCTGCTGCAGTTGAGAACACTTCGCTCTTGCTGGTTGGCACAGTGGTGTTGCGCTCGATTAGTTTGGTCGACACACCGCCCATTGTCTCAATACCGAGGGACAGCGGCGTCACATCTAGCAGCAGCACGCTCTTAACATCACCAGCCAGCACACCGCCCTGGATGGCCGCACCAACGGCCACTACTTCGTCTGGGTTAACGCCTTGCATTGGGTCTTTACCAAACAACTTCTTTACTCGCTCAACTACCGCTGGCATGCGGGTCATACCACCAACCATGACGATGTTATTGATATCAGACTTGCTCAGCTTGGCATCTTTGAGTGCCTTCTCGACTGGCCCATCGAGGCGGTCAAGCAGATTCTTCACCAGGTCCTCGAGCTTAGCGCGCGTCAAGCTCATCTCAAAGTGCTTTGGCCCATCAGCATCAGCTGTGATAAATGGAATATTGACATCATACTCAGTAACTGTCGAGAGCTCTTTCTTTGCCTTCTCGGCTTCGTCCTTGAGGCGCTGCATGGCGGCGTTGTCTTTGCGCAGATCAATACCTTCTTTGGCCTTAAAGTCATCGAGGAAGTAATTAACGATGGCGTTGTCGAAGTCCTCACCACCAAGGTGGGTATCACCATTGGTCGACTTCACTTGGAAGAAGTCATCAGCGATCTCCAGCACCGACACATCAAAGGTGCCACCACCAAGGTCAAAGACGACGATATTCTCTTCTTTACCTTTATCGAGACCATAGGCGAGAGCAGCCGCCGTTGGCTCATTGATGATGCGCTCAACTTCCAGGCCAGCAATCTTACCGGCATCCTTGGTAGCTTGGCGCTGCGAGTCATCAAAGTAGGCTGGCACAGTAATGACCGCCTTCGTCACCTTCTCACCCAAGAAGGCCTCGGCATCAGCCTTGATCTTGCTCAGAATCATGGCACTTACTTCTTCTGGTGTATATTCTTTATCACCCAGCTTAACGGCAACGGCATTACCCTTTTTGACGATCTCGTATGGCATGATGTCGAGATCTTTCTGGACTTCTTTGTCGGTGAATTTGCGGCCAATCAAGCGCTTGACACCATAGATCGTGTTCTTTGGGTTGGTCACGCGCTGGCGCTGCGCCACCTGCCCTACAAGGCGCTCGCCCTTTTTATTAATCGCTACAACCGACGGCGTCGTTCGATTACCTTCCGCATTTGTAATAACTTCTGGTTTGCCTGCCACTAAATACGCAAACGCGCTGTTGGTCGTGCCGAGGTCAATACCGATAATTTTACCCATTTTATTCCCCTTTCGTTAAATTATTAGTAGGTCAAATTGTCTTACTGCTATTTTAGCACTCTTTGCTAGTGAGTGCCAATATATTCAGTATAGAAAATTAGCACTCTCGTGTCAAGAGTGCTAATTTTCTCTCGATATCTTATGTATAAAAAATAATTACCGCGTCGCACTCCTAACGCTATTTATTTGCATTTTTATTGTCCGCATAGTACTATATAAGCATAATTTAGTTCATAAAATAAAAATCAAGGAGAGAACTAGGAGATGTTTCAAAAAATTTTCTTTTTGGCTGTTACCATAACCACAGCTATGGTAGCCAGTGGGTCCACAGCTTACGCCGCCGGCACGCAAACAATCACCG
>CALICZ010000095.1 GCA_938049075.1 uncultured Candidatus Saccharibacteria bacterium | reverse complement strand
CTCGAGGAAGAGCTGCATCATCGATAGGCCCGGTGCGAAGCCGACCGCACTGATAGGCTCAGCGCCAAACATCCCTACTAAGCCATCATAGCGCCCACCACCAAAGAGCGAACGGTTATTATCTGGATGAGTATCGAAGAACTCAAACACTGTACCCGTGTAATAATCTAGTCCACGCATGAGCGTGATATCAAAGATGGCATTCGTCACGCCACTACGCTCAAGCAGTGTAAAGAGCCGCTGCACATCGCGCACCGCCTCACTATCGCGAATCGATTCGGGGAGATCGGCCATAGTACGTGCCGTCAAGAGCTGAGCAATCCGCTGCAAGCCGACTGGTGCCGCCGCCTCACCAAAGATCTCAATCGCCTGGTCGCGAAAGGCCTGTGGTGGAATCTTGTTCTTACGATCAAACAGCCGGATCATCAGCTGAGCCTGCACAGCATCGAGCTCGAGAAACTGCGCCATCATAAGGTTGATCAACTGGCGATTGTTGATGCGAATAGTGTACATGTCGTCCGTCGCGCCAAAGGCCTTCATGATACGGCTACCAAGTGCGATAATCTCGGCCTCGGCCTGCATATTATCAACACCAAATATATCGACATTCATCTGCCAAAATTCACGCTCTCGCCCCCGTTGTGGTCGCTCATAGCGCATAAACTGGGCAATGCTAAACCAACGCGCTGGATAGGCGATCTCTTGGCGGTGCTTGGCAATCATCCGGCTGACGCTCGGTGTCATCTCGGGACGGATCGCTACCTGTCGATCGCCACGATCAATAAACTGATACGTCTGGTCATTCACTAACTCGTCACCACTCTTGGCGGCATACACTTCGACTGGCTCAAGCAGTGGTGCATCGTATTCTTCGTAGCCGTAGCTCTTGGCGACGTGACGCCAGGTTTGAAAGATGTATTTGCGCACGCGAAGATCTTCCGGATACCAATCCCGCGCCCCCCGATATGATTCCGATGAAAGTTTTGTCATAGTTACTGCTATTTTTGCATAAACGGCATGGAAAAACAAGCCCTTGGCCGGATTCACCGCTCTATAGCGCCACGCAGCGCTACATACTCCTTCGCTACCGTATGTTTGAAAAAAGAGTAA
>CALICZ010000094.1 GCA_938049075.1 uncultured Candidatus Saccharibacteria bacterium | reverse complement strand
GTCGGTATGGAATTGATCTTGTGGGTGTGGGGATCGAGGCTGCTATTATCGCGATGCTCGTTGGTCTTGTGCTCCTTCTGAGGTTTCGTTATAAGCCACAGACGACGGAGGGTCGGCGATGGCGCCGAGCTGGTTGCTGGACGTTGTCTATTTTTGCAATCTTATTCGTTATCGGTATTGGACTCGTCACAATGCGACGACTTGGTGTGTTTGGCATGATATAACATATGAGAGGCAGGTGATACTACTGTTTTTTGTTTTTGTAGAATCATGGGTGATGTATGGTTAATAGCTGTTGCTGTCAAATTACGATCGTGACTAAATAATTATTCCTAACATTCTCTTAGAAACCAGCAAAGCGCGTATAAGCAGTTATAATGTATAGATTAATTAAATTTAAATACCCTGTCATGTTGACAGGGTATGTTATGAAGCAGGCAAAATGCTTAACGCTTCGAGTATTGCTCGCGTTTGCGGGCGCTGCGCAAACCGTATTTTTTGCGCTCTTTTTCGCGTGGGTCGCGGCGCAAGAATTCGGCCTTCTTGAGTGTGCCGCGCAGGTCTGGTGCGCCAACGGTAATCGCTTTAGCGATCGCCATCTTGATAGCATCAACCTGACCGCTGAGGCCACCACCCTTCACTAGGACGGTAACATCAAACTCTTTTTGCTTACCAACCAAGGCCAGTGGGTCAGTCACTTCAGCTAGCAGTGTCTTGTTACCCGACAGGTAGTCAAGCGCCGACTTGCCATTGATCGTCACATTCCCCTTGCCTTTGACCAGTCGAGCGCGGGCAGTAGCGCTTTTGCGCCGGCCAAGACCATAATCGTATGTTGCTTGTGCCATTTATTGTACCTCTACTTTCTCTGGTTGCTGTGCGGTGTGGGCGTGCTCTTCGCCAGCAAAGACGCGGAGACGAGCTAGGCGGTCTGCTGCAAGCTTGTTTTTGGGTAGCATGCCCTTCACAGCAGCAGTAATGATGCGCTCTGGTGCGTTTTCGCGCACTTCCTTGAGCTGAGCGTCTTTGATACCACCAGGGAAACCACTATGATGGTAGTAGATCTTGTCCGTCTCTTTCTTGCCAGTCACAACAGCCTTAGCCGCGTTGATGACGACAACGTAATCGCCTCCATCGACGTGCGGCGTGTAAGTTGGCTTGTATTTGCCGACCAAGTACTGCGCAATGGTTGTCGCAGTGCGGCCAAGTGGTGCTTGGCTCGCGTCGATCAAAATCCAGCGCCGGCTAACATCGGCTGGCTTCTGCGAGAATGTTTTGTGAGCCATAACTACTTCGCCTCCTTTGCGGTTGCCTCGGGCTTGAGCATTGGCTTGAGCTCGTCAACAAACTCAATCACTGCCATCTGCGCACCATCGCCACGGCGCAGGCGTGTCCGATACACACGCACGTGACCACTTGATCGATGACTGAGTTGCGGGGCAATCTGATCAACCAATTTGATTGCTGCAGCTTGTGTGCTGAGCCCAGCAATGACAGCGCGGCGATGAGCGAGGTCACCCTTCTTAGCTTTGGTAATGAGCTTTTCGATGTAGCGCACCAACTCCTTGGCCTTTGGTAGCGTCGTTTCGATTCGCTCTTCAACAACCAAGCTGGTTGCTAGGCCTTTGAGCAGGGCTCGACGTTGATCGCGTTCGCGGCCGAGCTTGCGCCCTTTGTATCCGTGTCGATGCATTTAGAGCTCCAATTCTGCTAGTTTATCTTTTACTTCGTCGAGGGCTTTGCTGCCAAAGCCTTTGAGCTCGCGCAGGTCCTGCTCTGTCAAAGTGACGAGGTCATGAACAGTGCGAATCTCGTTGTTGATGAGCGCGTTTGCGGTGCGGGCGCTGAGGCCGAGGTCTTCGATCGAGGTATTTAACTCGTTATCTTCCTCAGCAGTTTGAGTGCCAAGTGCTGGTGCCGATACAACAGTTGTACTACCAGCAAGAGCGGTATACTGATTGACCAAAATCGCCGCAGCTTGCTCGAAGGCATCGCGTGGCGTCAAGCTACCGTCAGTCTCGACGGTCATCTCAAGCCGCTCCAGGTTGGTTTCTTGACCAACACGAGTTGGATCGACCTTGAAGCGCACACGCGTCACAGGGCTAAACTGCGCGTCCATGGCGATCATGTCGCTGTGCAGTCGGTTAGCACTCGACTCCTCCATCGGGTAGTACCCCCGACCAGCCTCGGCCACCAGATCAATAACGACACTAGCTTGTGGGTCGTCAATTGTGCAGATAACGTGCTCAGGGTTGACAACCTCAACCTCAGCATTAGCTGCAATATCCCCAGCGGTTACTGGGCCAGCACCCTGCTTCTCAAGGCGCAGCTCGACTGGCTCATCGCTGTGCACAACCAAGTCGACACCTTTGAGGTTAAGCATGATGTCAGTGACATCTTCTTTGACGCCAGGTACAATAGTAAATTCGTGTGTCGCACCCTGCATTCGGAAAGCCGTAAAGGCTCCGCCGCGGATACTGCTCAGCAATACCCGACGCAAGCTGTTGCCCAGCGTGTTGCCGTAGCTGGCGTGCAGTGGCTCAATGACAAACGTGCTGCTGTGCGGCCCATTGTCGTCGATGCGTGCCAACGCTGGATCGTGAATTAATTTAGACATGTACAAAATTCTCCTTACCCTTGTTAGCGTGAGTAGTACTCAACAATCAGTTGCTCGTTGATACCAGCCTCAGCTTCTTCGCGCTTTGGCTCGCCCGATACTTCGATCTTGAGTTTTTTGATATCGCTCTTGAGCCAACTCAGAGGTGGTTGGGAGGTGTTGCCGTAGATGTCGTCAATTGCAGTAAAGTAGCCAGACTTTGCACTCTTTGGCCGAACGGTAATAACATCCCCTGCCTTGAGGCGGATTGATGGAATATCGACGCGGCGACCATTAAGCTCAAAGTGACCGTGACTCACCAGCTGGCGAGCCTGGCGACGGCTCGTTGCAAAGCCAGCACGGTACACAGCGTTGTCGAGCCGGAGCTCGAGGAAGCGGAGCAGGTTCTCACCACTGAGGCCTGGTTTGCGAGTTGCTTCGTTCATAAGCTTAGCAAACTGCTTCTCTAGTAGGCCATACATGCGGCGCACCTTCTGCTTTTCACGTAGCTGGGTTGCGTACATGCTTGGCTTGCTCTGACGGCCATGAGCGTGCTCGCCCGGAATACCGCTTTTGCGTGCCAAAATCTTGTGTGCCTTAGGGTGAAGCGCCACGCCTTCGCGGCGGCTCTGCTTCACGATTGGGCTTCTATCTCGTGCCATTTACGCCCTCCTTGCCTTTCGTGGGCGAACGCCACCGTGTGGCACACCCGTTACATCTTTGATGCTATTGACGGCAATGTCGAAGCCGGCCATTGCGCGGATTGCCGCATCACGGCCGAGTCCAACACCCTTGACAAATACGTCAACAGTGCGGATACCGTAGCTACTCTTGGCAGCTTCTGCGGCTTTTTCTGCAGCAATCTGTGCTGCATAGGCTGTGCCCTTCTTACTTCCACGAAAACCACATGCACCAGCGCTGGCAGCGGTCAAGACGTTACCCTTGCTATCTGCAAATGTGACAATAGTGTTGTTAAAGGTTGCCTGTACATGCAGCTGACCAGATGGGACTGATCGGCGCTGCTTTTTCTTGGTGGATTTTGCTTGTGCCATATCTCGTCCTTTCTCCTACGTCTTACTTGCTGCCTTTGGCTGTGCTCCGCCGACGGCGATCGCCTTACCCTTGCGAGTTCGTGCGTTCGTTCGAGTACGCTGACCGCGTGTTGGCAAGCCATTTTTGTGCCTAAGACCGCGGTATGCACCAATGTCTTTGAGGCGTTTAATATTGTTGGTCACCAGGCGTTGCAGATCACCTTCGGTGACATAATCTTTGTCGATAATGTCGCGAAGTTTCTGCTCCTCAGCCTCGGTGAGATCTTTCACCCGAGTGGTCGGCTCAATCTTTGCCGCCGCAA
>CALICZ010000093.1 GCA_938049075.1 uncultured Candidatus Saccharibacteria bacterium | reverse complement strand
CTGGTGTTTCAGAATTATAACCTGATCGATTATCTGACACCGCTAGAAAACTTGAAGCTGGTTAATCCCAAGGCGACTCATGAAACATTGCACGTCATGGGGCTCAACGACGATCATATCAATCGAAACGTTATGAAGCTGTCTGGCGGCCAGCAGCAACGCGTAGCGATTGGGCGGGCGTTAGTGTCCTCCGCGCCGATTATCTTAGCGGACGAGCCAACTGGCAACCTGGACGAAGCTACCGATATCATCACTATCCTGCGCCAAGCCGCCCACGAAAACGACAAATGCGTCATCGTCGTCACTCACAGCAAACAGCTAGCCAAAGAGGCGGATGTGGTGTTGACGCTCAAAGACAAGTTGCTTCGGCCCAGCAAGAGAAATAAAAGGCGTAGCTAGGATTTAATCGTGGTACAGATAGTGTCGCAATCTGTCAGGCAAAGCAGGCACGAGCATGTCGTAGGCGTCGCCAGTCAGGGCAATTGACAGCTGGTCGCGCGGCTGACGCTTGGATAATTTCGTCATACCAAAGAGCTCTGGGCTCACGTGTCCACCGGGAACATTGTCGAGTCGGCCAAAACCGGCGGTCAGGCGAATAGCGTACTCATCATGCGCGTGAGCGATATCAGTAAGATCATTGAGCAGCGGAATGAGCGTCTTGTTGCCAAAAGCCGCCCGCTGCTCACATGAGAAACGCGCATTGTCGCTGCGCGGCAGTGGCACGGCAAGATTTTGCCCATCGCCTGTCCAGCCAATTAGCTCGCCGCCATAATGCTGCACGGCAGTGAGTGCTTGGCTACCAAAGCGAATGAGAAATGAGCGCAGCTCTCCGTCATTACGCGCTATCTCCTTAGTTGAATGCGACACATCCCACATAGCAAGGACGACGTTTGGTGTAGTGGGTGATTTAAGCGCTAGCATATCGGCGACTGACTGAGTAGGGTATGATGCTCGCACCAATGCTTGCAGCGCCGTGATGCCAACACCGAGTGTAGTTTTGACGCTGTCATATCGCCATAATGTTTCCAGTTCGTTCAGCTGACGTTTGGTTGGCGTACGGTCTTTTGTAAAAGCAGCTTGCAAGACGGCGTGTTGGTCAGGTAGCGGCAAGTTGAGAACGCGATGATTAGGATTCATCGCACTATCAGTCAGCGTGTTATTATCCTGGTTTTCCTCGATAACACGTCCAGCAACTGACGACCCATCAACGCGGTGTCCTGTAATATGTGTTTCTTGAAAATCAAATCGGTCATCAGCTGGAGCCTGAGGTGAACACGCAGTAGCAATCGCCCCAATCGAATCAGGATTGCATTCATCATGCACAAAGACGGTGGCTGCGTCTGGCAGTGTGTCGGCCATGGGTGCGTGCTGCAGAAAATCACTGACTGTTTGCACGAGTGCTTGCTGGTAGTCATGCGCTGGTGTGGCGTGCGAAGTTTCGTGATGCACTAGTTATATTATGCCACATATTGGTAAAATAGGGTATGATTAAAGGACGCCTGGCTCACGACTGGCGCTTCTTCATATATTTCGCGGTCTCTTCCCAGAGCGGGTTATCCTTGTATGGTACGCCATCGTGCGCCCAATACCACCAAAAGTATCCACCAACGTAGCGTGGAGTGTACCGCGGCATGGCATAATAATGCTGAAACAGCTGTAGTTTACGCGCCATCGGGGCATGCTCGCTGGGTGTGCCGCACTCGCCAATGCCAAGCTTGGCCTCTGGGAAGAGCGTCTCAAGCTCAGCAAAGATCTGCCGCCAGTTGGGCTGGTAGCCATCGTTGTCATCGTCGTAGTAGCTGACGAGGACATAATCGACGCCCTGCTTCAGATCATCAGGTAGGTATGTTTGTAGCCACTCTTTCATGCTCAGCGTACTCCCGTTTGGCGGGAAGTAGTAGGGAACAAGCGCCGCCGCGGCATGCTTATTCTTAATGTATCGGTAGGCACTGGCCACCTTCGCGGCAGTAAGGTGCGGGTCTTCTTGGATCCACTCTTGGCCATTCATTTCATTGCCAACCTCCCATATCGCTACATAGTGAGATAAATACTGGTAAGACTCAGCAAAGCGCTGCTGGTAGCGCTCAGTGCTGTAGCTGTACATATCAGAAGAATCAACGGGCTGGGCCATGATATCGGCCACGCGATGAATCGCCTTGAATAGCTCACGGTAACTCTGCGGTGATCTATCCTTAGACATAACGATCCGCACCGTTGGCCGAGCAGGCAAACGCTGAATGGCCTCCACGATATCAGCAAGCCTTGTCGTACCCTCCCAGCTGTCGTCGATGGTTAGGCCATAGAGCATATGTGATGATGCATGATGAGAAGGTGAATGGTTCGCGCTGCCTTGCGAGGTAGAGTGTGACGCTGGCGCTAGCACGCGCAGCAGCACATACATCAGCACACAAAGTAATATAGCAAAACCAGCAACATGAACGTACTTTGGCATATAATAAGCTCCTTACAAGGTAGTATATCAAGGCATAGTTTTATATCAAAAAAGGCGAATTTCGAAATTCGCCTATTTTACCCTGTTTTTTCCCTGTTAGCGTGGGTTCTTTTTCTCTTCTTTTATATATTTATATATAATAGGAGAGAAATCGATATGGAGATATGGATGTATATAGATACATAGATGTATAGAGATATAGGTAAAAATAGAGATAGAGATAGAGAGTAGAGATAAATAGTGAAAAGATAAAGATAAATAAAGAAATAGAAAGATAAGTAAATAGAGATAGAAATAAGAGAGTAAGTAGAGATAAAGATAGATAAATAGAGATAAGTAGAGAAATATAGAGAAAGAGATATACAGATATATAGATATAGAGATGGATATAGAAATAGATAGAGAAATATGAGAGAAAGAGAGATAGCTATAAAGATATGAATAGATAAAGAAGGAGAAGATAGAATATAAGAATTATGACAAAAAGAAATTCTTCTTATAGAAGGCATCAATCAGTTATGCAGAGCATACTATTGCTAACCCTGGTATAATACAACTATGGCATTACAAAATAAAAAATCTCTAGGGCAGCATTGGCTCAAAGACCCGGATATGCTAGCGGCGATTGCCGATGTAGCGGCACTAACCCCTGACGATACAGTATTGGAGATTGGTCCTGGACTTGGCACATTGACAAGTCGGCTCCTTGCTCGGGCGGGCAGGGTAACCGCGGTAGAGTACGACGCTGATCTAGCGCGCAAACTACCAGGACAATTCCCTGGCAAGCAATTAACAGTCGTACATGAGGATATTCTGCAGTTTGATCTTAGCCAGCTTCCTACTGGCTATGTCGTGGTAGCAAATGTGCCGTATTACATTACGAGCAAGATTGTCCAAAAGCTGCTGACAGCAGAGAATAAGCCGCGCCGCACAGTACTGCTGGTGCAGAAGGAGGTGGCTGAGCGAATTGCCGCTGAGCCTGGTGCAATGAGCCTATTGGGAGTGAGCGCTCAGCTCTATGCTGAGGCGAAGCAAGGCCCAGTGGTACCGCGCCAATTCTTTGTGCCACCGCCCAAGGTAGATTCGCAGGTAGTGGTGCTCGAGACGCGTGCTCAGCCTCTCGTGTCGCCAGCAGACGAAAAGGATTTCTTCCGCGTGGTACGGGCGGGCTTTGTAGCTAAGCGCAAGAAGCTGCGCAGTGCACTTGCGGCGGGCCTTGCACTAGACAAGACAGAAGTCGAGACGATGCTGCAACACGCTGGTATATCGCCAGACTGGCGGGCAGAGGATGTGTCGATTGCCCAGTGGCT
>CALICZ010000092.1 GCA_938049075.1 uncultured Candidatus Saccharibacteria bacterium | reverse complement strand
GGTGTTGATATTATACAAAATAAGCATACAAAAAAATGGTATATTCTTGAAGTGAATCAAGGTTCACAGATTGTGACGGGGGCGTACTCGTCTGAAAATAGCGCCTTATTTAATGATGGGTTGCGGTTATTTTTACGCCAAAATATGAAGCGTCGCCGCAGTAGGCCTCGAAAAATTATCGGAAGAAGAGCGATCGCAATACTACCTGAACTCAATATAGAATCTGTAGTAGCGAAGGTTGATACAGGAGCCTATTCATCTACGCTTCATGCAGTGAATATCCGTGTTGAAAAAAAGGGTGCAGTTGAGGAGCTTGTTTTTGATATTGTTCCTGGAGAGCTTATCCAAACAAAATCAGGCGCAACCGAAACACATCGGGTTCGTGATTTCTATATTCAAAAAGTCCGTAGCTCGAATGGCCATATGCAAATCCGGTATACTATTAAAACAAAGCTTAATCTTGATGGCATACGGTTTATGGCAAGTATTACCTTGAGTGATCGCTCGGCTATGGACTACCCGCTTTTGGTGGGACGTAAATTGCTTCGGTCACGCTTTATAGTAAATGTTGAACTAAATGAGCAAAATGAGATAGATTGGAAGTATTAAATAATAATAAAATCGAGAAAGGTAATCAGTAGCAATAAAAACACCATGAAAATAGCAATCTTGAGCAATGGCAACGTTAATTATTCCACTCTACGACTCAAAGAAGAGGCAGAGAAACGAGGTCACACTATAAAAACCATAAAATATCGCAAATGCTACGTCACGATCGACGAGAAACATCCAACAGTGATGTATGATGGGGAGCCGATCGACGAGTATGATGCGGTAATCCCGCGCATTGCAAGCTATATGACGCGCTATGGCACAGCAGTGGCGCGCCAGCTAGAGATGGCATATCCGCATACACTTTTTGTTAATCGCTCAATTGCGATTACCCGGGCGCGCGATAAACTGCGTTCGACACAGCTACTAGCCCGAGGTGGAGTAGCTATTCCTAAGACAGTGTTTAGCCGCAACTCAGCCGATATAGACGATCTCCTTAACGAACTTGGTGGTACGCCAGTTATCATCAAACTCGCTCGTGGTACTCATGGCAATGGTGTGGTGCTAGCGGAGACGAAGAAGGCGGCAAAGTCAGTGCTTCAGGCGTTGTATCTCACCAACGAGGATGGGACAAACATCCTGTTGCAAGAATTTATTCGTGAGTCAGCTGGAGTAGACATCCGCGCCTTCGTGGTGGGGAGTCGTGTAGTGGCGAGTATGAAGCGCCAGAGCCTAGATGACGACTTTCGATCTAACCTCCATAAGGGAGGCGAAGGAACGCCGATCCGCTTGACGGATACCGAGCGTCGTATGTGTTTGCGGGCAGCTAAGGCAATGGGTCTGACGGTAGCGGGTGTTGACTTTATGCGCTCGAGCCGTGGGCCGCTAGTGCTTGAGGTCAATGCGAGCCCAGGCTTTGGGATAGAGAAAATTACGCGGCGCAATGTAGCCAAACCGATCATTGAATATATTGAGCGCAATGCGAAGCGGCAGCACAAGAAGGATCGCGTTGGAGCATAGCTATCCAAACGTATTGGCGTTTCTCATAACGCTTATGTTGAATCGATGTCATGGTATAATAGTGGTATGATGTTGCTTGGATTGCTTGTTGGCATGGCTGTAGTTTTGGCTGGTTTGGTATATGTAGCGAAGCGGCATTTTGGGCTACCAGTAATAGGCCTGGCGGTTGGTATGGTAATGACACAGCTGTGGGCGGCAGATGTCGTGCCGTATGCTGCTGGGGTTGGCATAGGCATTGACCGATCTGCTTTGCTTGCAGTGGTGACGATTGTGCTGACGGTGCTACCAGCTGTGGTGCTGGTGTGTTGCGGCTCGGTGGTGAGTCAGCGCTGGTGGCGCATTGGTGGCTCACTGATCTTTGGTGTTGTGGCAGTGTATGTACTGTTTGGTGCGCTGAGTAGTCTCGTACCACCAGTTGATGAGACAAGCAAGACGATTATGGCAGTGCTGGATGGGTCTCATGCAGTGGTTGTAACGATGGGGTTTGCATGTGCTCTTGTTGACACGCTCGTGGCTCGCACAAAGGGCGCAAAACCACATAAGAAAAAGTGACAGATATAGATATCCCTCTTGCGCGTGTCACTTGATAAGTGTGGTTTTACAAGAATATATATGTTGATATGCTTAGCAAAATGACCCTCATAATAGAGGGTCGTTTTAGTATTGTGATTCGCGTGTAGCTCTAGTGGGTATTACGCCGCGTTCGTTGCAACGTTTGTCACATCATCGAGTGCTTCAAGTGCGTCGATAATTTTGGTAAGCTTGCGGGCGGTTTCGTCGTCCTCAATAGCAAC
>CALICZ010000091.1 GCA_938049075.1 uncultured Candidatus Saccharibacteria bacterium | reverse complement strand
GTCCTGTGAAGCACTTCGATGTGCGCCAAGGGTCTCAGACAGACGCTTATTGATTGCCTCCTTGAGACGGGTGTCTGGGACCGGCACAGTGCTATTGTCGCTCTTTGTGTCGGCCTCAGCGGTTTGGGCTGCATGAGCAGTGTCAGCTTTACTGGCGCTGCCCATGCCCGGCGCTTTTGGGTCTGTCTGCTCCTTGGTGGTTGCGCCGTTGGCATTATTTTGTTGTGGGGTGCTACTGCTCTTGCTGTTGACGTTTGGCTCACCACCAGTCATGTTGGCGTTGACCAGTGCACCACGGTTCACCTTGGTACCAGCCTTCACGGTTGCTCCACTTGGGTCGATTGCCTTTGCAACATCGGCAGGCAACTCCTTACCACTATTGGCAGCTGGGCTACCAGCTTTGATGGTGTAGTTACTCTTATTGTAGTCGTTGTTGTTCGCAGCTTCGCTGGTGAAGAATGGGTTGGCACTACGCGAGCCAGTTTGGTCGAGCGAGTTGCGCTCGAGGCCATCGATCGCCTTGCTGACCCGGCCGTCCTTAGCAATGTCTGATGTCTTGCTAAAGAGGACGTCGATCGGCGCGTCGGTCTGTGCTAAGTCCCAGGTAAAGACCGTCTTGTCGACATTGGTGTCGTTGCGGTAGTAGACGTTGTAGTCGAGGCCAGCAAACATCTCGTTTGTACCAACCTTTGGCCCGCCAATGTTGGCACCACCCTTGGTGCGGACACCGTATGCCCAGTATGGGCTGTCGCCGTCCTTAGCCGTTGCGGCACGCGATGAGATGATGTTGTTGTACATCTCTGTGCCTGTTGTGTCCCAACTCAGACCCTTAGCTTGCGACCAGCTCTCTGGCGCAGTACAGGTGCTGCCTTGGTAGGCGTTACAGCCCTTGCTGCGGGTATCCTCACGGATGCGGATTGGGTAGGCGGTGCGTGAGATAGAGTTGTTGTAGATCTTCGTCTTACTACTACCCGACACTAAGATACCAGAACCTGAACCCTCAATAATGTTCGAGGCGATGATACCAGTGTGTGATACCTCGTAGAAGATCGCCATCTGCACGTTAGTAAAGTAGTTATTGACGATATTAGTGTTAATACACCCTTCGTCACACCAGAAGCCTGGCAGCTGGTGACGCTTAGCTACAGCGATGTCGGAGTTAGTTGAGCCAGACTTCGAGTAATCCACCACGTTGTTGCGGAAGGTGAAGTTCTCGGCGTGAGTCACCTTCACATCGGCCATACCACACCACGACGTACAGTAGCTACCATTGGTTTCGAAGCCAGCGGCGTTGTTGTTGCTAAAGGTATTGTTTTCAAATACGGCATTCTCGATGCGGTTTGCACCAGCACCATTACCCCCGTTGTCGAGGAATTGGCTGTTCTTCACCACGGTACCCGAGGCTTTATCGAGGAACAATCCAGAGCTAGAGTTCTGCGCCACGATCACATCTTGCACTAGCGAGTTCTTTCCGTTAATAGAGATAGCGA
Source organism: uncultured Candidatus Saccharibacteria bacterium (assembly GCA_938049075.1). GTDB lineage: Bacteria > Patescibacteriota > Saccharimonadia > Saccharimonadales > Saccharimonadaceae > Saccharimonas. The sequence goes on along the minus strand of CALICZ010000091.1, from coordinate 2,943 downwards.
TTGGCCCAGCCTTGTCGTCTAGCTGAGGGTCTTTAAAGCCCCAGGTTTGGTTTGGTGCATACTGCGAAATGTTAATACCCTGTAGCTTGAAGTTCTCGCCTGTTGTGGTAAAGGCGCGGGTGCGCTGCGAGATCTCTGTCGTACCAGCCGTAGGATCTGAGCCTAGGTAGTAACTCACCGTATCTTGCTTACCTGGGTTGAAGTGGCCACCATTACGCGTTGTCTGCGTGGCATCTTCTACATAGAATTTGCCTGGGCCGACCTCAGCTTTGCTCCCAACCTGTGTCAGAGCCTTATCGTCAATAAAGACCTGCTCTGGATAGGCAGCCATGCCTTCAACTTCTGGCTTGACGTTAGTGGTACAAACATGGCAGAAGTTCTGGAAGTTGCCAGTGGCCTTCCACATATTGCCTTCGCGCGACCAGTTGGTTACAACATCACTACCCTTCAGCCACACCTCAGCGTTTGGTGCTGCCTGCATAGTGACATTCTTCTTCGTCACAAAAAAGTGTGGCTCGCGGTAGATACCACTCTTTGCTACCACTGTTCCGCCGTCGCCGATCTTCGTGACGGCGCGACCAAAGCTCTTGTACGGTGCTGACTCGCTTCCGTTACCCTTGTTGTCGTCCCCGTTGGGCGACACCCAGGCTACGTTGGCATTCGGCACAGCGTAATTTGCCTTGATATAGTTATAGTTTTTATTCAGACCGGCTGCGTTCACCGAATTGAGGCCATAAAAAAGCCCGCCTATAGCGAGCCCACTCACAGCCACAACCGATGCGATACGCATAACGATCCCACGTTTTTGACGTCTAATCTTCACTGCTCTTTCCTCCCCTTGTCGGTTGGCGTTAGATTTACGTTACAAAAACTATTCTATCATAATGGCCGCGCTGGTCAATTAACCATAACCCGCATATCCGCACTATCTGAATGTCTGAATCTTATTCAATACCCATACTTCGTCCCTTTCAAGAGCCTTGCTACTATAGCGTACATACATAGCTCATACCACAGATAACACTCTTGACACATATGATACTTCGCACGTATTGCATGTATCACTTATTTCGCCATATTCTGTACAAATAAAAATATCATTGTAATATCTACAATGATTTGTTTCTCTCCCGTTCTGACGTGTTTTATGTTAAAACTATAGACTGCTAAGCAATCTCAGCATTCATGTGGTCTTTCATGTATCTATCGAGCTATCAGTGCTACTGCGTGGTTGCTTCTTCTGTTGCTTCTCGTCACTATCTGCACGAGACGAAGCCCAGCATATGGCGATATCTCAAAAACAATCCTGGCGGAGGAGGGGAGATTCGAACTCCCGCTACAGGTCTCCCCGTACTAACGATTTAGCAAACCGTCCCCTTCAGCCACTTGGGTACTCCTCCAGCTTGTCGGATCGTGCACCAACGTGCACTGTTTATTCTAGCATAGATGGGGCGATTGCGCTAGACGTTTGTGAGATACAATTTTATTCCTACTTCGCCGCAGTGTCGTTAGTCATATATTTCCTGCGCCCTCCTTCCTTTTATCAAGCAATATAAATAAGTAGACTGCCAACAAGCGCGTCTCGCTAACATACCAATTCCTCACATTGAGCTTCAAGATACCGTCATGACAGCAAGTTTTCAAGACGTCACTGGCAAAAGAGATGAAGGAAGCGAGTCACCGCAGTACTGCAAGCTGAGAAATTTCACCGCTTTCCTCTCGACAAAAAAAACGCCATATCGTATAATTACAAGATAAAAGGAGCTAAGTTTATTATGCTAAAAAAATGTCTACTATCTATCAGTGCTCTTGCCCTCATCGGGGGTGGGATAATTGCTGCTGCACCGCCCAGCGCTGCAATTGGTGGCGTGTCAGATGGTGCCAGCCGCTCACGGGGCAAAGACCAGCCAGCCGATCTCTTTGGTGACGCCGGTATCTTCACACGGGTAAGCAACATTATGCTGTTTCTCGTTGGTGCTATCGCGGTCATTATGATCATCTTCGGTGGTATTCGCTATGTTGTCTCTGGTGGTAATTCATCACAGGTGCAGGGAGCGAAGAATACTATCATGTATGCCCTCGTTGGTGTTGTAGTGGCACTGCTCGCCTACGCCGCGGTGAACTTTGTCATCAACACTATCATCCCTGGTGGTAACATCAACACTACTACCAATAGCAGCAACACTGGTGCTTCAACCACCTAGCCAATAATACTTGGCTCTCTTCTCACACAAACATATGCGCACACTTCGCGGTGTGCGCTTTTTCATTACCTCTGGTGAGTATGTGCAAGACAGAAGTGCACCAAGCGGCACCCCTCACGTCGCGATGCGTCGTTATTATAATAAAAACCTGCCAGCCCAGAGCTCGCAGATAAATACGATCAAAAACATGGCGGAGAGAGAGGGATTCGAACCCTCGAAGCCTTGCGGCTTACCGCTTTTCGAGAGCGGCCAGTTCAACCACTCCTGCACCTCTCCACGTGGTCTGCTCTCATTATAACAGATGTGGTGCCGGACGGAAATATCGCGCAGCAGATGTCCTTGAGCTCTTGCCCCACCTTCGCGTATACTAAAGTCATGCAGGATTCTATTTTTACTAAGATTATCAAAGGTGAAATACCAAGCCATACGGTGTATGAAGACGAGCACACTATAGCCTTCCTCGATATCAACCCACTGAGTGATGGCCATGTGCTGGTGGTACCGAAGCAGCAGATTGACTCGCTGTGGGCGCTCCCGACCGAAATATATCAACATCTCTGGACGGTGGCACAGCAGATTGCCCACGCAATGGAGGTGGCACTTCAGCCTGAGCGGGTCGGCGTTGTGGTAGAGGGCTTTGATGTGCCACACGCTCACATTCATCTCGTGCCGCTGTATGACCGCGAGGTGCTACAGCTCCATCATGGCTACCCAACCGACACCAGCGATACTCACCTAT
>CALICZ010000090.1 GCA_938049075.1 uncultured Candidatus Saccharibacteria bacterium | reverse complement strand
CACATCAAAAGCCATCGTTGGGGCAGTGTTGCCTTTTTCGGGTTTATATGTGCGGTAAATATCGCTAATATCGCGCTGAGTCTCGACAAAATTGTTATGACGATGAACTTCAGCATCTCTCATAGAATTGCATTGTCGTGTTGTATTATTGCAGTTCTCACTGCAATTACCATACGACGCACTATGCGAGACCTCAGAAAGATGAATAACAGCATCAACGAGGCAATAGCAGACCTCAGTCAGCTGAAAGAAGGCGAGGAGATAGTCATCACATTCGTATCCTCATAAGTCCGCTCTCACCACTCACCGTCGAGTGCGCTGCATTCCGGTGAGTGGTGAGCTAACCTTGTTTATACATAATATATTGGCGCTTTGGCGCTATTTTTCTTATTTTTCTCACGATTTTTACCTCTGTTGCGGGCCGATTTTTCACAAATCTTATTTCACATCCTGTCATATCTATGCTACGCTGGGTAGTATGAGTATGAAGAGACTCGTGTATGGCATAGCTGGTACAATGATCGTCTTCGCAGGCGCGGGCGTCATCGTAGCAGCCCAGCCAAAGAGTGGTTCGTCAGCGCCTGCATACAATACAACAAGTGCAACAACTGGTGGACATATGGCCAAGGCATTAGCGCCGTCCGACCAGCCATCTGCGCAGACACTCGCACAGCGCAACCAAGCTATCAAAATAATCATCGCTTCTAACGCTTCTCCCAAGGCTATCAAGCCAGCGTCGAAGCCCAGCGAGACACCAACGCCAACGCCAGCAGCTGAGCAAAAGCCAGCAGCAACCAATGGTGCCTCGTCTGGTTCGAGTACGCGCTCAAATAACAACGTTCAAGGAGGCAACCCGTCTAACAAGAAATCAAACTCAAATTCTAACTCCAACACGCCATCGCCGGAGTTTGTCGACCGCGTCTTTGCGACGGTCAACAAGGAGCGGGCAGCCCGTTCGCTCGGCACAGTGCAGCGTATCGAGCAGATCGATACCAGCTCGCGCGCCCAGTCGGCCTACAATGCGCAGATCAATCAACTCAGTCACGAGGGCGGGACAGATCGCCTCAAGCAAAATTATACCTGCCGCGCCAGTGGTGAGATTCTTGAGCTCGTGCCGATCTCGTACAACGAGCAACAAGCCACGGATGTGTGGATCAATTCCCCACCGCACAACAAGATCATGTTCTCGGGCGATTACGACAAAGCTGGCATTGGCCTAACGCAAAAAGGCGACCAATATTACATTGCCATGCAGTTCTGTCGCTAGGAGAGAGGAGCATCCCTCTATCTGAGAGAAATACTTACTCAGACAGAGAAAAACCAGCCATCATGGCTGGTTTTTACTTTTCAGAAGAACGTCGACCTTAGTGAATCTCAAAGTCCTCCTTGGTAGTTTCACACTTTTTATCGTTCCTTTCTCTTGAAGCTAAAAGTTGACGACACTCCCAAGAGTGACCTCAGCACTAAAATAAATACTAGCTATGCAACCAACTCTTGATTCTGCCTGCCTGAAGTGGTAGAAGGGCGGTTGAGGTTAAGAAAGCGAAGCTTTGCAATCCAAATCACTTCAACTCACCATCAAGCGATTCTGCCCCATTCAGGACCTCCCAAAGCCGCTGCACTTCTGCCTCACTGACCACTTGGTCGCCTCGGCCGATCCGTTGGCTCTCACCAATCGTGCGTGTGGCAGGCTGGCCACTATGCGCCAGGCCGATCAGCGAGCGCACCACCCGCTGGTGGCTGCCCTCTGTGACAATACGGTAGCGCAGCTGCTCTGAGTCACTCACCAAGCTAACTTCATGCGCTGTGGCAGCAATCGCATTATCGCTTGCGTTTGGCTGCACTGGCTCGCGCCAAAATGTCGCCGTCTCAATATCGACTAGCAGATTTGAGCCATCATGATATGGTGCCATGAGCCTGAGGATGGCACGGCTTTGGTTCGGAAACAGAGGTGAATCAGCTTCTTTTGCTGGCGCGGCATTGTCCATTCGGTAGCCATACACATCAACCTTATCGGCAAATTTCGTCATCATATGCAAAGCAATCTGGCTTAGCTGCACCACTGCAGCCGCTTGGTCTGCCGTAGTCACTCGTTCGCGCGGAGTGCTATATAAGGTGGAGAATGCTTCTTGGGCTTGAGTTCGTGTCATTCATCTGTCTTTTCTGTCGCAGCAAGCGACGCATTATATTAGCAATAAAACAGGGGGCATCTCGATGATTGAATAATATCGCATTCTCTTCCCCACCTTCTCTGAAGTACTGCAAAATGCCCTAGATTTAGCCTTTTAGAGCTGGTGGAATTAATGGCTATCATACTCCATTTATTGAAGGCAAATCGGTGCAAGAGAAGGCGAAGCTTTGCAGCTCAGCCTATACTATTCGATTATCTTCTCAAACACTGTCGTGTTATAGATCGTTGCGCCCTTGTGGAGATAAAAGCGATGGGCTGCTTGGCGCTTAGGGTTGGAGGTGAAGGTGAGTTTGGTCGCACCATGTTGCTGACCCCAGCTTAGCATCGCATCCCACAGCCGCGAGCCGACTCCCTTGCCCTGAACCGATGGGTCGGCTACGAAGTCATCCAGGTAGATCTTGCGCCCAGCGATTGGCCCCACCAGCAGCGCGAGCGTTGCCATGCCCACCACCTTGCCATCAAGACGAGCCAGGAGCAGAACTTGATTCTCAGCAGCAATCACCGCTTCAAGAGCCTGACGCAAGGCGTCCATCGCCGCTGTATCATGGTTAGTTGAAGTAGTTGGCGCGGTTGCTCCGGCTTGGTGCAGCACATCGCCCAGTGCTGCGATTGCCGCCGCATCAGCCTGGCTGACGGCGGTTGCCTGTTCGATTATGAGTTCTTCCATATATCGATTATACTACACGTATGAACCAGCGTATACTTACCCTCCGCCCCGGGGGCGGCCCCCCCCCCCCCCCCCCCCCCCCCCCCCCC
>CALICZ010000089.1 GCA_938049075.1 uncultured Candidatus Saccharibacteria bacterium | reverse complement strand
CGGCCAAGACGGCTGGCTTACCAGTCAGCGTTAAGACCCGCCTTGGCTACAGTACAGTCGACGAGTGGCGGACATGGCTTACGACGCTGCTTCAGCAAGATATCGTCAACCTCACTATCCACCTGCGCACCAAGAAGGAGATGAGCAAGGTGGCGGCGCACTATGAGCTGATCGATGATATCGTGGCGCTGCGCGATGCAATTGCGCCGCAGACATTGCTCACTATCAATGGTGATATTCACGATCGGGCGCATGGCATGGCACTGGTGGCGGCCCACCCAGGCGTCAATGGCGTGATGATTGGTCGTGGGGTATTTGCCGATCCATTTTGCTTTGCACCGCGTGCCGATAGTGTCGCGCAGGGTAGTAGTTCTATGGTGCAGCGCAACTTCGCCCTCCTGCGCTACCACCTCGATCTCTTCGACCACTGGCAACCAACACTAGGCCGGCCATACGAGACGCTCAAACGCTTCTACAAGATCTACATTCGCGACTTCGATGGCGCCAAGGAGCTGCGCGACCAGCTGATGCACACCACCAGCACAGATGACGCGCGGCGGATTATCCATCAGTGGCACGAAGCAATGTCTGCATCTGAGTAGCTGGTGTTCTTGCTATGTTTGATCCTCCATTATATTGTCATGAGAACCATCTAAAGCAATGGTTCTCCATCGGTATGGGCAGGGTAGTGATGCGTGAGGCATCCTTTATTCTGCAAAGCAAGAATTATGTAAGCACGGTCACTGTCATGCGTGGGCCGCACAGTGCCATGATAGCAGCGAGGTTGTAGTAGAGCATGGCAGTGGTAGCATGCTGCTGGGCAGTTGGATCGCCTGGGTAGAGTGCTTCGGCTGAGGGTACAAAGGCCCACGTGTCGATATTGAAGGCCTGGTACTGTTGATCAAACTCCCGTGCTAAGGACTGGCGGTCGAGCGTCGTCCCGGCACGTTGATTCATTACCGCTGCTGCCTCATGGTGGCTACCCTGTAGCATATCGGTGTGAGCACCAGTAGGCTCAGCACTCTTTGCTAGCTGCGCGTCGACCATTGTCACGAGTTTGTTGCCACTAGCCATAACAAGCTTCGACTCATCTGCTGCATGGCGAATGATCTGCTGGTGGGCTTCGTCGCTACTATCGCTACCAAGGCCAAGCTCAGTGGCGAGGCTGCGCAATTGCTCACCATGCTGAGCAATGATGGTAAAGATCGCACCCACTTTGTCGGCTGCCGCACAGCCAGCGTCTTCGCCATGAGCATGGTCATCCCGATGGACGTGCACCGTCGCGGGTATCTGGCCAATCTGCCCCAAGACGCGGGCATTCGCTTCATCAATAGGGTCACTATCACCACGCACCAGTCGATCCGTCACTAGGTAGAGCAAGCCACCGCCTGCACCATTTGGCACTGCTTCCGCTGTGCTGCCGGGTCGGCCATCCATGCACGCGCCAATGATGTTCTGTACTGCTGGCACGTAGTGTTCACCAAGTTCCTGAATAAATTCTGCCGCATGGGGACACTCTGGCGTATTAAGCTTGCCAAGGCCATACTCATCGCCTAGCTGGTAGGATACGACAGGCTGCTCATAGCAATCACCCATAGCTTTGTCATCACGCCGATAATCATATGTCCCCTCTGGTAATGATGGATGGGGAGGATAAAATTCTGTCATTATGCAATCTGCCTCTCTGCGCTTGTCTCTGTCATCAATGTGTTTTATACGCGGTGCTTGTTGTGGCGTCGGCGCAGGCCAGCCACCTTCAGGCGCACGGCATGGCGGTCGACCAGTTGGTGAGCCTTCTCGAGCTCCACTTGGTTACTGGCGTTATCGCGCTGCTTGAGAGCGCGCTCAAGGGCGGCTTTACTCTCAGCCTCAATGATATCGTCGCCATGCTCGGCTTCGTCGACCAAGATACGTACCTTTGTCTGACTAATCTCGACCACCCCACCAGAGATAGCGAAGTACTCCAGCTGGTCGTCATTGTCGTCTTTGGCGCGACGCACCGCTACAACACCTGGCACTGCCAGAGTTACGAGTGGTTCGTGCCCTGGGAAGACCGCAATCTGCCCATCCGGTGTCGGCAGCATCACCTCATACACAGTCTCGTGCAGCTTGCTACCAGTCAGTGTCACAAGTTCTAAATCCATAGCCTTACTATAGCAGAGTAGCAGAGAAAAAGCGAGGTAGAAGGCAGGGTGATTTTTATTTCAAGCAAGAGAAAAGGGCGGGGAGCAGCAAGCCATATGGCGCTGCTCAACCCGCCCTTGGTGGTAGGAGACGACCCAAGGTACTAAACAGAAAGCCCCCAGGCGAGGAGAGATACGAAGACCCCTCCGACGGCGGCTACAGCA
>CALICZ010000088.1 GCA_938049075.1 uncultured Candidatus Saccharibacteria bacterium | reverse complement strand
TGAGGGCAGTCTCAGCAAAGTCACGAAACCCTGGCACAAGCCAGAGCAAACTCACTAATGGCGATAGGACTGTACCAATGTAGAGTGTCACAAGTCGCATGACGTAATAAATAAGGAGGACAACTGCACAAATAACAAAGACAATCATAATACAGAGCGCCGCAATGCCCTGGCCAGCAGTCTTCTCTACGACGCCAGTCAATGTGCGCCAAACTGGTGTCGCACCAGACACCTGTCCAATCGCCGTTATAAGGACATTCGATAAGCTAATTACGCTATCAATAAGAAAGATTGAGCTATTCATGAGCAAGAAAATCAATCCAACTCGTGGCAATATCTGCTTTGTATCAACCTCTTCCAACCCAAAGCTTTGCGCGCTCATTATCTGGAGTCCAAGCAAGCCAAGGACAAGAACTAATAGACTATTAGCAATGCCCGTCATGACAAGCCACAGATTAAAGACACTCTTATTTGTTGCCATCAGCGGTGTTGTAGTGGTAAAAAACTCGAGCGCATGCAGCACTGGTGCAGCGAGCGTATTAAGAATGGTTGAGCATAGTCCTGTTATCATTGTGATGACTGTCTCAAGTAACCCATTTTGCTGCGACTTTGTTTGTATGGTCTCAAGGTGAGGTAATGTTGCATGCTCAGCAACCTGCGGTGAACCATACGCCTGTGTCAGGACAGCAACCAGTGTCGTCGCTGCAAGCACAAGCACCAGCCCAAGGATTGCTTTCTTGACGAGCTCTTTTGCGTGCTCCAGCTGGTCTGGCTTGCCGCGGCTCATCATATATTGATAGCCAGCATACACAATAAACAACACGCATATCAGCGAGGCGACAGCAGTAAGGATATGCATTGCTGGCGTTACAAAGTCACGCACCGTCTTGAGCGCACTCGCCGTATCAGCAAAGAAGAATAAACTAGTGCTTTTCATCTCTCTAGCCTCCAAACGACTGATGTGCCAACGATGTAACAAGGTTAGTCAAGACATACGCGGCAATAACAACCACCAAGCCGACCGCCGACCAGGTGATAGTGCGCTTTGCCCGATCAAGCTGCTCTGGATTGCCCGAGCTCGTAATATACGTGAGGCCACCAATAACAAAAAATCCAGTCGCAATTAAGCCAGCTAATCCTGCCACGACCTGGATAATATTTCTAATGAAATTCTCGATATTACTCACCCCGACTGGTGCTGCATACACAGCACCACCCATCACAATTGATACTCCTACAGCAACCCCAACTGCAATGCAATAACTACTTTTTTGTGTCATAATTACCTCCCTTGACAGAAATAAAACTATCTTGTTTGTTTCTGTCATGTTTTACGGTAGCAAGCAATACAACAGGTGACAAGACGGCACTTTTAGGGAAGGTACCATACTCTGTGTGCGTTAGTTTCTTGATAGTGCAGCACGATATCAGAGATTATCTGTCAATACATGCATCACATAATTGTTCAATTATTCCAATATATTAATTCATATTTTGTGTTACTCTTGCAGCATTATTGAGCAGCGTAAGTACAATAAGCGCCATAAAGCCGTTCCATAGTGATATCGCAGCACCATTATGATTGAACTCTTTGATGTATTTCTCTATTCCCTTTCGACTTATCTGCCGAAGCAAACACAGACAGCAGCAAGTAGCACTCCGCCATCGCGAATTACTTAATGTATTGCAGCACCAACGGTTATCCAAAGACTAACACGCGAGCATTTTCTGTCGTCGATCATACATTTTTTGCGACCGACAAATCGCTTCGCTGTGATCATGAAAATAACACTCAATATCATTAGCAACACCTAATAGTTTAATCCCCATCTCTGTTAGCCGATATTCAACCTGTGGTGGATTAGTCGAGTGCAACACACGCTGGACTATGCCACCGCGTTCTAGCTGCTTGAGGCGCTCCGTCAACACTTTCTGCGTTATTTTTGGCAACATACGAGATAAGGTTGAGTAGCGCCTTGTCGTCGTGCCAAGTGATTGAAGAATTGGCAATGTCCATTTCCGAAAGAGAAGGCTTGTGATTAAATCAAGTGTTGCGTCATCTACCGTCCTTGTCATAATGTGCTCCCATTACATTATTGATCTATCTAGGCAAAAAACCTCTCTGAGAATTATGGTATATCATAGCCCTCTCTAGAACTAAATTAGCACGATGTCGCAAGTACGTCAACTTCATTTTAGACCTCACAAATCTACATCCACACTTCACTGAGTATATGTTCAACAATATTGAATAGCTATTACCGTTGTCTGGTAATACAAATAAATTCCAATGCTAAGAATAGGTTATCACCTTGTATGCGGCTTATATTATTGTCAGGTGTTTTTTGTTCAAGCAGAAGAACATAGATCAGGAGGTATCAGTTGCCATAATAATATCTGCTGAGCATTTGTCGAAGATCCCCGTCCCTGTATACCCGAATTGTTCATCAGTGCCGCCCAAAAATACCATCGAGCTACCAATACGACTGACGCCATTGGCCTTTGTCAGTTCAATGGATTGTTCTCACGACATCATCAAGCCAACGCTTCAAATCCAAGACAGGATCAACAAACCCCAACCACCTCTACTCGTGAGAGACTATTATGGAACTTCTATCCGAGATAAACCCACCTTTGCTGTTTTAAATCTCTGGATTTTTAAGTTAGTGGACCCAATAGCTAGTACCATTTATAATAGAATCATGGATAATCTAAAAAATGTGGTAATCTTCGATTTTGACGGCGTCATTGCAATCAGCGACGACACACGATTCAGAATCCTGAAGGAGC
>CALICZ010000087.1 GCA_938049075.1 uncultured Candidatus Saccharibacteria bacterium | reverse complement strand
TGGTAACGAGGCGGTGAAGGGGGAGATGAGAGTCTCGAACTAGTTGTCTGAAAGCATCTTTTTAACTTCGTTTATAAATGATTTTTCAGAGAAGTCCCGAACTGCTTTCTTGCGTAAGCATCTGGCGCTGTCAAATGAGGATTTTATGTTAGTAAGAGTAGCATTGATGGCCTTAGCATATGCTTTTGGGCTGGTGACATCATCAACTAGCTGACCATCTTTACCTATAAAATCAGGCAATCCACCAACTCGAGCTGCGACGATTGGTAATCCTCGCAAAGCTATTTCTATCGGAGTATTTGGCATGCCATCAAAAAGCGACGTATAAAGAAAAACATCATATTTTTCGACTGGCAGCGATGCTACGCCGTTAAATCCGCCAAGATAATGAACGCGCGGGTGCGCTGGTAGTTTACTTGCAGGGAATTCTGGGGAGGTGTCACCGTACATGTCGATATGAACATCTTCGGGAAGCAGGTCGGCTATTTTTGCTACTAGTTGGGGTAGTTTTTCTGGCGCTAACCGGGAAGCCCACAGTATTCGACGGCTATTTGATAGTTTATTAACTGCAGAGTAATGATTTTTCGTGAGTGGTTGATGGTGTACGACTATTTTTTGTGGATCATATGCATACTCATTGATCCACATAGATCTTACTGCTTCATTGTCTGTTGTTATCAAATCAAGTAGATGATATACCTGCGGGATATGACTATGTGAAAAGCCAAAGACTCGTCCGGTGGTGTCAGTACTTTGACTATAAGCGGTGGCGACTATATGTTTACCTGTCGCTTTTATATATACCTCGTGGTCGCGTACAAAGTCATAAGCTAGTTCGGAGTTGAGAATATGTAAGGTTGTAACGCTAGTATTCTCGATCAACTGTTCAAGTAGACGATATTTTTGATCAGTGCTAAAAAACTGCGTGATTGTGCCAAATTGTAAGAAATCGATACCCTTATCTAACTCTGATCGCCACTCTGAATAATTAGCAGCTACCTCATTAGTGGAAATAACTAAGACCTTCTTTCCTAGCGAGGCTACAGTGTTTGCATAGTTAACCGCAAACAGATCCGCACCGCCCCTTTTAAGCCACGGCACAAACAGTATGTAGTCGTAGGTATCACTGTGTAATTCTTTGCATATTTCCCAGTATGCAAGACCTACTCTGTAGTGATCATCGGTGATCGTATGGTAGACCGTAGGCAGTGGCGATGGCGGAAAAATCTTCTTTTCGATAGCATGAAGGGCGCGCCATTCCTTATCTAGCCATTTTGGCAGAGTAGGTGCAGTTTGCGTAGTTGGTCGTCTTGATAGGGCGTTGCGGCCACGACGTATGATGGCTAGCGGACGCCGAATTAGCCCAAGAGGTATACGCGACCGCACAAGGAGCTCCTTAATAGTGTTTTTTGTTTGGCGGCGTTGCTCAGATGACGGCACTTGGATCTTTTTAATATCTATAGTTCGAAAGCGCGACGGGCTAAACATTGCATGGGCATGTAGGAGCGACCGGCTGGTTTTTTGTCGCGCCCATTCTGAACCTGAAGCCTTGCGCCGTACAAAGATGGCTGTTTCAGGGACAAGAATATTTTTTACGCCACTATCAATTAGGCAGCAGCTTAAATACCAGTCCTCATAGCCGTAACCAGGACTATTTGGAGCATAGGGAAATTTTTTGAGGAGTGTGATTGGTGCAACGATGACTGAGTTCCAGCGTCCAGAAAGTACGCTAAGTAGCGTGTCTTGAGCTTTGCTAGTGTAGCCAGTTTTTTGCACGATAGCATCTGCACCTTCAAACTCTATAGTATAGGCGCTATGAGCAACATAGTTATTGTACGTTTTTTGTGATAGCAGCTGAACGCTGTCGTGTAGCCAATTTTCACTCATCAGATCATCGGCGTCAATAAAAGCGACAAATTTACCATGTGCCTTTGCGATGGCGCTGTTTCGTGAACTCGAAAGATCGCCATAATCCCAATGATATACAGTAACGGGCAGGTTATTATAGCTTTTGAAATAATCAATAGTAGTCTCATCCCCTCGGTCAATTGATATGATTACCTCATAAGGCAACGATGCTTTTTCGAGCCTCGCCACAGCACGCTCGACTGACCGCATTGTTTTGTGAGCAACGAGTCCTTCGTGGTGAGCGGTAACGATAATGGATAGAATACAATTTCTCTTCTTCATAAGTTAAATTATAGACTAGGCTGGTTCTTTAGTCTATTGCTGGTTTGTGCTATCATGATAATTGTGATGAAAAAGTGGATGAAATATCGGGCTAGTATAGTTTTCTTTTTTGTAACATGGTTTTTGCTAGTAATATCATTCACTGGTAATTTTTTTGGTGTTGGCTTGTGGCGGAGCTGGTTTGATGGCTTTCAGCGCGACTCATCAGCCATAATAGAAAAAACAGCTCGCTGCAAGGAAAAGTCTAGCTATAGCGGACCATTAATCGTCACTAAAAATGAAGATTATAATTCAGTTATGATGGCTGAAGATTGTGATGCCAGCCTGCTCAAGCCCTATGCTTCGCAATATGGTCTGCAGGCGAGAATAATTACGGCGTTGGCGCCAAAAGATAGTGCAAAACTACCATCGTATTTTAAGAAGGTTAACGTGGTCCTGTCCGCGGTCATGGCGGCCATTATGGCTCTGGTGGCTCTTAGGGTTAGGAAATTATTTGGCTTTGTTGCTGCAGTGGTATTTGCAATATTGGTTGCCCTTAGTCCGTGGGTTGTTGGCTACGCACAAAACATGTACTGGATAGAGCCGCTGATGTTTGCTCCATTCACCTTTGCCTTTTTGAGCTACTCATACTGTAAATCATCAAAGAAATTGTGGCTATTCTACCTTGGTGAAGTTGTACTGCTATTCTTAAAACTTCTTAGCGGCTATGAGTATATATCAACGATTGCCATGTCTGTACTGGTGCCAATCATATTCTTTGAACTCGTCAATAATAAACAAAAAGTTATCAAGCTGTGGAAGCACGCCGTCATGACATGTATCGTGGTTGTTGTGGCCTTTGTTGGTGCGTACGCAACCAACTTTATGGCACTCTCTGATTACTATCACTCCTCAGACACCGCTCTCAAGATGATTAATGAGCGGGCATCGGAGAGAGGGCTTTCGGGAATTAGAAAGATGCGAGCTCATGCTATTGGTAACTTAAAGACGCTGCTACCTGAGTCATATACATTTGCCGATCGATTTATTAATATGGAGGAGCTGGCAAAAGATAAAGGATCAACATATCAGTATCTGGCGATAAACGCCGGTAACTATGTACTATTGCCGGCACTGAGCTTGCCGCTGTCGATCAAGGGGGTGTTTGGTGAGATTGTTCAGTCGATACGTTTGGGTACTTGTGGGATATTTACTGCTATTTTATCTTAAGAGGCGACACCCGTCCTTCAAGTACTATCGTTCATTCCTATGGTCCTTACACATTTCATTAGCTGGGGCACTGAGTTGGTTAATTCTTATGCCTGGACACGCCTTGCCGCATGCTCACATTAACGGTATCGTATTTTATATGCCGCTACTTCTGTTTGTCTATATGGTAGTTGGTTTGTATATTGGTAACATAGTTAAAAAACGGAGAAAACGTGCGTAACAAAACGGTGATAATTGGCGGCGGTTTTTATGGATTGAGTGTAGCGCTGTACCTGTACGACACCCTGGGCGTCAAGAATATTGATATTTTAGAAAAAGAAAAACAGACAATGACTCGGGCGTCATATGTTAACCAGGCCAGGGTACACAATGGCTATCACTACCCGAGAAGTATTCTAACGGGATATCGTTCAGCGGTTAATTTTCCACGCTTTACGAAACAGTTTGGGGCGGCAATTCATTCAGATTTTAATAAATATTATGCTGTTGCCAAGCATCTATCCAAGGTTAATGCACATCAATTCAAGAATTTTGCGGATAAGATTGAGGCAGATATAGCGGTAGCTCCGCTAAACATTCAAAAAATGTTTAATAAAAATCTCATTGAAGAAGTCTTTAAGGTTAAAGAATATGCCTTTAATGCCCACGCCCTGAGAGACGACTTGTTGCGGCAAATTAACGATCGTCCGGGGATAACGCTTCACACGGGCTGTCGCGTTACGATGATTGATGAAACGCCAGATGGGCTGTGCGTTGTCACTGATAGTGGCAAATTCAGGGGCGACTTCGTATTAAATTGCACGTATGCCAATATTAACACGCTCCATCGTGCATCAAATATACCGCTTGTTGGACTGAAGCATGAAGTTACAGAAATGTGCTTAGTAAGTTTGCCGGAGCACCTAAAGGACTTTAGTATTACGGTGATGGACGGCCCGTTTTTCTCTATTATGCCGTTTCCCTCCAGGGGATTATATACACTCTCTCATGTCAGGTATACGCCGCACGAGTCATGGGTTGACAACGAGGATACGCCGGCTGAGAAAATTGACACACATGCGTATCTTGACAAAAGTTCTTTCCAGAGTAATTATAAACAAATGTATAACGATGTGGTGCGTTTTATCCCAGCCCTCAAGGACATGAAATACGAGGAGTCGATCGTTGAAGTAAAGACAGTGCTCGTTAAGAGTGAAGATGATGATAGCCGTCCTATTTTGTTTAAGGCCCACTTGGGTTACAACGGGTATGTTTGTATAATGGGCGGTAAGCTAGATAATATTTACGATGTGTACGAGGAGTTAGACAAGCTATATGGCAAAAAATAGTTCAACTAAGACAAATAAAAAATTGAGTAAACAAGATATCTTTGTGTCGGTTGTTGTCGTAACGCGCGATTTTGATGATTTTCCTAATTATTGTCGCAAGCTTTCACAGAAATTAATGAGCAATTATACAAATTATGAAATTATTATTGTTGATAATGGACTAAGTCAAAATAGTGTGGTTGCTGTTAGTGGTCTTCTTGATGAACTACCATGTATGCGGCTCATTCGCTTATCGCGACAATATACTTATGATATTGCTGTTATTGCTGGACTTGAGGGGGCGATTGGCGATTATACGGTGGTAACCAATCCAGCTATTGATAGCATAAGTGATATAACGAGTATTGTTAAGGTAAACGAAAAGCACGATATCGTACAGGGTGTTGCCGACATAACAACGAAACATTTTCTATCGAAATCTGGCCTTGGTCGCAGGTTGTTTTATTGGTATAATCGCAAATACATTAATATAGATATTCCACTACAAGCAACATATCTTATATCTCTCAACCGTCGCGCCATACGAGCGATAACCCTATCAACCAGACACGACAGCCATATCAGGCACATGATAAGAAGCATTGGTTATTCATATGCTGAATATAAATATTCACCCCTAGTCGATCCTATGAAAAAACATGGTTTTGGACGAGGAACATTAGAGGCACTTGACATTATTACCAGCCACTCCACTCAGCCACTTCGCTTTATGTCATGGGTTGGGTTCTTTGCCAGTGTTGTGAACTTGGTGTATGCGCTTTATGTTGTAATCATAGCCCTCACCAAAAAGAATGTCGCTGAGGGCTGGGTGTCGACGTCGCTTGAGCTATCAGGAATGTTTTTCATCCTATTTTTATTTATGGTGATTCTGTCCGAATATATTGGTAAGATATTAGTGGAATCACGGCGGGATGCTCGGTATTATGTGCTTGATGAGCTAAGTAGTACAACGTCACTAGCAAATGCAGAAAGGAAGAATATTGCATCATGACAAAAACCCCTATAACCAACAAACAAGATCATATTCGCCGAGACCATCCGGAGTGGGAGTTTCCAGACTTTGAAGTAAATGAAATAAACAAGAAAAAGCACAAGTATTGCGTGTGCGTTTTCGTAATCAATGAAGGAGAGCGGATTCAGAAGCAATTACAAAAAATGAAGCCGCTAGCAAAACAAATTGACATTGTGGTAGCCGATGGTGGTAGTACTGATGGTTCGCTTGAAACTGACTTTTTGAAATCTCAAGACGTGCGCGCTTTATTAACGAAAAAAGGCAAGGGCAAATTAAGCGCACAGATGAGAATGGCGTTTGCCTGGGCTCTTTCTGAGGGTTATGAAGGAGTGGTTGTTGTTGACGGTAATGGCAAGGATAGTATAGAGAGAATTCCTGATTTTATTAAGCTGCTTGATCAGGGTTATGACCATATTCAGGGTTCACGATTTATACCGGGCGGCAAGGCTGTAAATACGCCGCTTTCGAGAGAGATAGGTCTTCACCTGATCCATGCGCCGCTGATAAGTCTGGCGGCTGGTCAGAGGCATACCGATACCACAAATGGCTTTCGTGCTTATAGCGCAAAGCTACTCAAAGACCCGGACATTGCTGTATTTCGTGATATATTTCAAACCTATGAACTTCATTATTACCTCGCTATCGAGAGTAGTCGCCGCAAACAATATAAAACGGCCGAAACGCCAGTGGTGCGAACGTATCCGAAGAAAGGTAAAACACCAACAAAAATTAGCCCCATTAAGGGAAATATGCACGTTCTGAAGGTGTTGTTCTATGCGGTGGCCGGAAAATATCGCAAGCATAAAAAATAGCCTCTCAAAATTTCACATCCAGTCTGCGTTAGTAGCAGTGTGTATGCTAGCGCTGTTTGTCGTTATTTTCTATCCTGGATATATGTCGCCCGACTCCATCAGCCACCTTGAGCAAGCCACGGGTGTAGCCCATCTCACCGATTGGCATCCGCCAGTGATGACGCGACTGTGGGGTTTTCTGATCGGGGTAACCGGCCACATTTCATCGATGTTGATTTTTCAGCTGGTACTACTTGTTACGGCTATGTTTGTGCTGTCGAGCCTCGTGTATCGGCACACTCGTAATCGTGCATGGGCCCTTTCTACCTATATGATTGTACTGCTGCCCAATATAGTGAACATTGCTGGCGTAATATGGAAAGATGTTCAGATGGCATTCAGTTTAACATTGGCGGTACTCCTCATATGGTTCATCATAAGTAGTAAAAAATCACTAGGACGCGTTGCTATGTATGGTATCGTCGGACTGGCGCTGCTATTGATTCTCTATGCTGGCATCTTACGACATAATGCATTGTTTGCGGTGCTGCCTATCTTGTTTGTGCTACCGAGATTATTTACCAAGCGACTTCCTGTGTGGAGCGGTCTTGCCAGTGTAATAATTGGTTTAGTGGTAACGATTGGTGTTACAGCTGTTATCAATCAGCCTAGCGAAAAAACTCATCCGATTACCGCTGTACAGCTTGATGATATAGTTCACGTTGCTAATCTTGATGGAGAACATCACGGTCGGTGGTCTATGTACAAAAAAATCCATGACACCTGTCGCGATAAAACAAAAGATATTATGAATTCTTATATCATATGTACAACGGCCGCCCAGCGAGAAGCACTCAAAAATGAACATCAAGGTGTATTTAATGATTGGCTATTGACGATCATAAGACATCCAATAAAATATGTATCATATCGGTTGGCAACTTTTTCGATATTTATCTTTCCGCAACCAGAGCGTATGTATATTTTTCAGCCTGGTATTGAGCAAAACCAGGTCGGTGCCGCGGTAAAGAATGAATATGCCATCAGTGGCCTAGCGGCATATGTTAAAGGCGGTGCTCAGGCGAATATCCCTCTGATTTTTCAGCCATGGCTATATCTTGCTGTCCTTGTCTTCATTTACTATAAGAGCGGCAGAATACGAGAACAGGTACAGCGACGCTTTACCCGTGCAGTGGCTTTGTCGGGTCTCATATATATCGTGGCATACTTTCCTATGGCTGTGGCCGTTGATTATCGGTATATTTATTGGTCGGTTTTTGCAACAATGGTGTCCGGACTATTCACGATAATATTAAGCCGATCGAAGACGTAGCCGATCGTTCGTGTTTATTGGTATCGGTATTTCGTCATTTGAGCTTCGACATGTAGTATTCTAGGGAGCTTGCAGCTTTATCGCAATCACGAGGAGATGTCTTACTCTTCTGTCTGTTGTTCGGCGAGCAGCTATTATTATAGTACATATAGAGGTTTTCTTTGCTGACAGAGAGCTCTTTGTAGGTTATATCTGATATATCAATTGAGGCTCCGGGCATGAGACCATAAATTTTAGGCTTAAGCTCTATAAAGGAGTCATTCGGGGCCAATGTCACAGGAAATTGCCAAGTTGTTTCATATTGTGGTAGTGATGCCGGGTATTCCTGGAGTGAAGACCCTGACAGCTCCATAAGATACCTTGGTATCTTGCTGGAGAAGGGGATGGCAGCTTTGGCTTTGTAAGTAACCGTAATTTCATATAACCGAATACGGTCTGACTCGCTAAGATTGACCCTGTAAGCATCAGATGCCACTTTTGGAATTGTATGGCTCGACTTTTCAGTGCTGGCATGGCCGTTTCGCTCTTGTCGTTTCCATAAAATATGCGAATCGTTTTCGGCTATTATTTTATAGTTGGTTTGCAATTCTTTGTAAAACGGCCAGTGACGACTCCATAGCCATTCTTCAAATATAAAATAGCTTGGCTTGAGAGTAATTGCATAGTCGGGTTTTTGTTTTATGAAGTCTCGAGTATAGCGATCACGCCTGTCTGGCCCTAGAGCATGAATAATATAGTCTTCACCTCCGGTTGAGCCGTTGAGCTGACCTCGGGTAGAGTCGTAAAGACCAGTATACGTCGACCAAATAGTACTGCCATCTTTTATGTACGGCTTGAAACTAGCGAGGCGACCCTGCCAAGACTGACTAACATAGTCCTCATCGGAAGCGTGGCGCGCCAGCTTAGTGTTAGTTAAAATAAACCTAATTGGCATCCAACTGATTTTTTGCCATGTCGTAAATACATGAAAACACAAGACAAATATGATTAAACATAAAACGCAAAGTTGACCAACAAATAGTGCTCTATGGTCTGTCATCAGCTTTTTGCGGTTCGCCGTGACAGCCTTGACGAGAATGGCTACCAATATAATGCCAGCCGCTCTCTCTAGTGGAATCAGCTGGGTACTCGGTGCCCAATAACCGGTAATTGATACGAAAAATACAATAAACCCATATAAAATCAACACCGAAAAAACGAAGAGTTCATTCTTAGAAAGCATTTTCCTCTTGATGCCAACGATAAACGACAGGAGACCTCCCAATAAAATAGGTATCATGTATAGCATTCGAGTATCAAATAATTGCGATAGCGTATTCCAGTTTAAAATACTATTAGGCGGTGCGCCAAAATACCACCCCTGGTCTTTGGCGATATCTGCTAAGGCGTATTGCAGAGCATCGTGCGCATGACCCAAGGTAAGCAACGACAAGACGCTATATACGACAACGCTCAAATATAATATTTCTAATAATAAATAAGGCAGCCATTTTTTAATCGATTTTTTGGAGCATACGTATGTAATTAGTTTCACTACAACGTAGGATAGCGCCACGGCCAAACCCTGCTCGGTGCCACAAGCGATAGCCAGCCCAAAAAGAATATACAAAATCGGCCAGTACAGTTGGAATTGTTTGCCGTTTTTAAGTTTAATGCTCCATGATGGCCGCCATAGCATAAAAGCCCCCGCTACGAATGGAAAAGTGGTTCGAAAGCCGACGAGCGAGTTGCCTGGCCAGATTATATCAATACAGTATAGGGATATAATGGCAAGGATACTGGTTGCGATAATACTTTTCTTTATATCGCGGAAATATGCCCAAAAAATAACAAGTGATGATAAAAGAAACGCGAGCGGCGACACCAGCCACTTAACAACCTCGGCGGCAAATATATTATGTCCGAGAATATAGAACGCTGGAAAATGAAAGAGGGGCACACCTACTCCGTGGAAGAATGGAAAATCCTTAGCAATTATTTGTCCGTGAAGCAAACGGCGCATCGGGTTATATAGCTGAAATGTACCGTTAGCTGCATAGGTGTCCATATTAAGTCCATTGCCAAGAGAAGCCAAGACGACATACAAAATCATGAGAAGTAGGTAGGATATCGACAGCAATAGGACAATTCGAAAAGGAGTAATAAGACAAATCGCCCTGTGAACAATTTTTTTCTGATCTTGAATCATAACTCTTAGTATAGTGTAATGGGTCGCGCCTATTATGTCTACTTGATCGTATGATATTATATGGACATAGAAGTTTTAATGAAAGAGGTTTTATGAAAACTGCATTAATTGGGTACACTGGGTTTGTCGGTGGAAATATAAAGAGCCAACATGAGTTTGACGACTATTATAACAGTAAAAATATAGCTGATATTGAGGGCCAGGAATACAACCTGGTGGTGAGCGCTGCAAACCGTGCTGAGATGTGGCGGATCAATCAGGAGCCAGAGGTTGACCGTGCGGAGATTGAAGGGTTTATCTCACATATCAAAAGGGCAAAGATTAAGAAGCTCGTGCTGATTTCGACGGTTGGTGTTTATAAAAACCCAAATGGCGCTAACGAAGATACGCCTATTGAAACCGAAGGACTTTTACCATATGGGGTTAATAGGTACTATCTTGAACAGTTCTGTCGTGAGAACTTTGATACAACAATTGTTCGCCTGCCGGGGCTATTTGGCGACGGGCTGAAGAAGAATGTTATCTATGATCTGATGAACAATAACATGGTTGAAAAAATTCATGCTGATGGTATGTATCAGTACTATAATCTCGCCAATATTTGGCGCGATATCACCATTGCTTTAGAGAATAATCTGCCGCTGGTTAATTTTGCAACGCCGCCGGTCAGCACGCGGGAAGTTGCCAAGGTTGCCTTTGGTATAGAGTTTACTAACACGCCAGAGGGGATAACGCCAGCCTATTGGGATATGCACAGTAAATACGCTGAAGTGTATGGTGGTGAGGGCAATTATCTATATACAAAGGCAGAGGAGCTGGCTGGCATCAAGGAATTTGTTGCAAAAAATAAGTAATCATGGTATAATGCGGAAATGAATTCGAAGGAATCAATGAAGCTTGCCATCTCAAATATTGCCTTTGGTGAAAATCAACAAGAAGCGCTGAAGTGTGTGTCGCAGAGTGGTGTTGAGGGGCTTGTAATTGCGCCGACAATGATTTGGCCAGAGGCGCCAAGTGTTGGACCGAAGGAGGCTGATGAATATCGCAAAAGACTTGCAGAACGTGGTATGGCGGTTGTTGGATTGCAGTCTTTGGTGTTCGGGGTTGATGGGTCGGCGCTTTTCGGCGAAGAGTCGGGGCGTCAACGTTTAGCTGATCACTTAAAGAAACAGGCCGAGCTTGCCGGGAGGCTCGGTGCGGTGTCAATGGTGTTTGGCTCTCCTGGTTTGCGTAAAGTAGGAGACCTTAGTGCTGAACAGGCTATGAGTGAGGCAGCTGAACTATTCAGCTCGGTTGCCGTTGAGGCTAATAACAACAATACGCGGCTAACGATCGAGCCTCTATCGGGTTATGGTAATGAGTTTGTGCGTACAGCACCAGAGGGTATGGAGTTGGTTAATCGTGTTGATAATCCAGGGTTTGGAATTCATCTTGATTCGGCGGCGATGGCTGGCGCTCAAGATGATCCAGTGCATTTAGCTCGTGCGGTTCGTTATTATGGTATGCGCAGTTTTGATATAAGTGCTCCAGAACTGGCGCGTCCTTCACTTGCGCCGGAAATTCCTCATAAAGACTATGCTGCTGCTCTTAGAGAGGTAGGTTATGGCGGTTGGTTGTCGATTGAGATGAGAGGTCCTCTGGGTTTGGATGATATTGGTCAAGAAATTGATTATGCTAAAGGTCAGTATGGTCTTCACGATAAGTAGTGATATAATGACTACATGAAACTAGCTATATCGAACATCGCATGGACAAATGAAGAAGAGGCGGATATCGCCGCAAAGCTGCAGGCGCTTGGCGTACGCTATGTCGAGATCGCGCCGACGAAGCGCTGGGATGATCCGACCAAGGCAACTCCCGAGCAAATTAACGAATATGTCGAGTGGTGGAGAGGGTACGACATTGAGGTTGTGGCTTTTCAGTCGATGTTGTTCGCGCGCCCCGATCTGAAGATGTTTGAATCAAGCGAACTTCGCAACGAGATGTGGCAGTATATGGCTGACTTTTTGCGATTAGCTGGGGATATGGGTGCTGGTCGGCTGGTGTTTGGTTCGCCAAAGAATCGACAGCGCGGTGCGATGTCAGTAGAAGAAGCAGACAGCGTTGCAAGCCGTTTCTTTGCCGAGCTCGGTGAGGTCGCCAAGCAGCATAATACCATGCTCTGCATCGAACCGAATGCACCTCAATATAATTGTGACTACGTGACAACAGCAGACGAAGGCGCGCGGCTTGTTCGTATGGTTAGCTCAGAGGGAATCGGTCTGCATCTTGATACGGCGTGCATGGCGCTGGCTGGTGATGATATTGGCGAATCGATACGAAATAACGGCGATATCTTGAAGCATTTTCATGTCAGTGCTCCGATGCTTGATCGGGTTTATGATCGAGACGATGTTGATTATCGTGCGGCGGCTGATGCGCTAAGGCACATTAGCT
This sequence comes from uncultured Candidatus Saccharibacteria bacterium, assembly GCA_938049075.1. Lineage (GTDB taxonomy): Bacteria > Patescibacteriota > Saccharimonadia > Saccharimonadales > Saccharimonadaceae > Saccharimonas. Next base: position 1,733 of record CALICZ010000087.1, on the reverse strand, counting down.
ATAAGGGTGTGGTATCAATCGAAATGCGTCCGGGTGAACAGGGGGAGAACGTGAAGCGTGTAGAAGACGCGGTGTTGTTTGTGCAAAATGTTTTCGAAGGATGGGTTTAATGGATACCCCCTGCTAAGATGTATATATAGATATTTGTCACTTAACTTAAAAGACTTAGAATCAACCCTTAGAGAGTTCGAAAACTAATACAATAATCCAAGGTTTATTTTACAAGGTAGGTAGCTACTTAAAAACTAGGTAGTTTTCGGATTTGGTTAGTGAACGCTCAGGCGTTTTTACGAAAAATGTTATAATTATTACTAATATGAGCGATAAAGAGTATCAAGAAATATCGATATACCTAGATGATTCTGGTGTTTTCTCTCTTAATTCTGGGCATGATTATTTTATATACGCTGGATATCTGTTCTTGGATAACCATGAGCGTATCGCAGCAAGAGAGCGGTTCAAGACGATGTCTAGAGAGATAAAATCTAGTCTCGGGATGTCGATGGAGTCGGAGTTAAAAGCAGCCGGCTTAGAAATTAAATACAAGAGGAGTCTGTATAATTGTGTCAAGTCATTCAATAGCCTTAGCGCTACAGTGAGGCTACCTGACGTCAATGAATCTATTATGGCAAATAAACTATCGATTCATCGCTACAAAGACTATGCCCTAAAGAGAATGATAAAGTCTAAGCTAGAGAAGCTAATTGCGTCTGGCAAAATTGATGCAGACAAGCCGGTTTCTCTGCGAGTCTACATTGACCAGCAGCATACATCAACCAACGGGTACTATAAACTCTCAGATAGCATTCGAGAAGAGCTAATACATGGAATCCGTAATTTTGATTACGGCATGTTTTACCCTCCGATACTGTTCGCTGACTTTGAGATAAACATAAAGTTCTGCGATTCGTCCCGAGATTATCTAGTGCAAGCAAGTGATATTCTAGCAAACCGTTTAGGTATGGTAGGAACTTCAATCATCCAAAGCTCTATACTAATATCCCATATCATAATGATATTTTATTGCCATAATGCTTGCGCCGTTATGCTTAGTATAGTAGTATAATGTTACAGACGTAAGTACTGTTGCACAGCCATAAGCGATCGAATTGATTAAGCGTATTGTAAATACGTCGCCTGGTTGGGATAACCCTTCTGATTCAGAAGGGTTATTTTTGTCGCCAACTTATTTTAGATAAGAAACTGTTCTTTTTTAGTTGTATCGTATCTAATTATTATTTAAATTTGTTATTTCTAGATTAGTTGACTGAACCGTTAGGACTCCTACATTGACGCATAAGCACTTTCATGATATAGTATGGCTAGTTTAACGAAAGGAAAACCAAAAATGATAGATCAAAAACGTAAAGCTTTCCGGGATGCTGACTTTAATAGCAACACGAAGCCGGAGGATATCAAATACTATGTAGGCGAGAAGTTTGACCAAGCGGGTTTACCTGATCCATACCTAGAAGATCATGACCAAGTCGACCAAGATAACGACGACCGTGACGGTCGGGGTATCCCGGCTAATTTCGCCGTCTCAGCTAAGCCAACTACCACGGCAGTCCGAGAGCGGAAGCCTGTCGAATCTCGTCTACAGAAAGTTGATCAATCAGAGCAATCAAAGTAAATCACGCCGACTCCTTATCGATAGTCAACAAAAATATCCCCGAGTGGGATATTTTTGTGTTATCATATCCCTGTAAGCTAAGTGAGGGACTTATGAAAAA